>CACGKR010000052.1 GCA_902573705.1 uncultured Pelagibacteraceae bacterium | reverse complement strand
TTATTTAATTTTTTAAAACCAAGAGATTTATTTAGATAATCAAATTCATCCTTTGTTAGTGAACCAAACATAGTGATAAATGAACCATAATATTTGGGGAGGCTTCCTAACATTTCTATACAAGTTTTGCATCCAAGTAAGCTAAAGTTTTATCGTCTTGATTATAAAGTTCTTTATTTGTATCTGAATGATCAATAATTAAACAATTAATAGTAGCTCCTTTGTGGAATAATTCTAATCGGTAATATTCTGGTCTCTTATAACACCCATCATGCTTGCCAGTAAAAACTGTTTCATAAAGAAAAGTGTTAACATCTGCATGTCTTTTTCCATTGGTTCCTAAAAAACCTAATGACAAACCTTCAACTACTTCATTGTTAACTTTATCTAATTTAGCTAATTCAAGAAATTTCCCACTAAAAGCATTATATTTCCAATTAGTTTTCTCTACTATCACCCATTCACCAGGACTTAAATCTATAGTAATTTTTTTATCAAGATTTACCTCATTTTCAATTCTATCTCCAATAACATAAGAATTAAAATTTTTAGAATTTGCATTATTTATTAATAGAATGCTTAATATAAAAACACACAGAAGATTTTAACTATTAAATACTATGAATTATTTACTGCTGGATGTTCGCTTGAGATTATTCTATCTTTTTTTGATTAAAAGAATTTTAAGGGTTTAAAAACCACCACGCCAATTATTTTTGGACTTAAAATCATCTTCCTCTTGTTTAGAGGTGGGCCGGACTAAATAATAAATTACAAAAACTAAAAATAGTCCAAAAATTACATACAAAGCTGTTTCCATTAAAATGATATATACTATTGAATACTTGCTTGAGATTTGTCGTCCTTTTTAGACATATCAACCTCAACCCACTCTGTTTTTTTAAGCTCTTTTGTAAGTGCTATCTTTAAAACTTCATCAGCAAATTCTACTGGTGTAATTTTTACTTCATCGATGATTTTTTTTGGCATATCTACTAAATCTTTTTCATTTTCTTTTGGAATTAAAACTTCTTTAATGCCTGCTCTATGAGCAGCTAATAATTTTTCTTTTAATCCACCAATTGGTAATACTTGACCAGTGATTGTAACTTCTCCCGTCATTGCTAAATCTCTTCTTGCTGGAATATTCGTTATTGAGGAAACGATTGATGTTACCATACCAATACCTGCAGACGGTCCATCTTTTGGAGTTGCTCCCTCTGGAACGTGTATATGAAAATCCTTTTTTTCAAATAATGGAGGAATAATTCCATATTCTAGACATTTTGATCTCACGAAAGATTTTGCAGCTTTAACAGACTCTTGCATAACATCACCAAGCTTACCAGTAATTTGCATTCTTCCTTTACCAGGCATAGTAACTGTTTCAATTTTTAGAATTTCTCCACCATACTCTGTCCAGGCTAAACCTGTAACAATACCTACTCTGTTTTCACTTTCTAATTCTCCAAATTTAAACTTTGGAACTCCAAGAAAATCAGACAAATTTGTATTATCAATGTTAACTTCTTTTTCTTCTCCAGCCACAACTTTTTTAACAACCTTTCTTGCAACTTTTGAAATCTCTCTTTCAAGATTTCTTACACCTGACTCTTTTGTGTAACTTCTGATTATTTCTTTTATAATATCATCTCCAATTTTCATCTCATTTTCCTTAACACCATTATCTTTTATTTGTTTAGGAAGAAGAAATTTATTAGCAATATTGATTTTTTCATCTTCAGTATAACCAGCTAGTCTAATAACTTCCATTCTATCTAACAATGGAGGAAGTATATTTAATGTATTAGCAGTTGTTACAAACATCACGTCTGATAAATCATAATCAACTTCTAAGTAATGATCGTTAAAAGTCGTATTTTGTTCAGGATCAAGAGCTTCTAATAAAGCTGACGAAGGGTCTCCTCTATAATCGTTACCAATTTTATCAATCTCGTCTAATAAAATAAGCGGATTTTTTGTTCCAGCTTTTTTCATCATCTGAATAATTTTTCCAGGTAACGAACCGATATATGTTCTTCTGTGACCTCTTATTTCTGCTTCATCTCGCATCCCTCCAACTG
>CACGKR010000051.1 GCA_902573705.1 uncultured Pelagibacteraceae bacterium | reverse complement strand
AAAGAAAGAAAAATGGAGTTAATTTTACCCTGTCTTTATTCAGAACTTGAAGGAGATGCTTTACCTAATATTGTAGAGGAAATAAGTAAAACAAAATATTTAGATCATATTATTGTTGGTCTGGATAAAGCTAATGAAAAACAAGCAAAAAAAGCTTGGAAATTTTTTAAAAAACTAAAAACACCCTTCTCTCTTTTATGGAATGATGGGTCAGCATTAAAAAAGCTTGATAAAGAATTAAAAAAAAATGATCTTGCACCAAGTGAACTTGGTAAGGGAAGAAATGTTTGGTACTGTATTGGAATGTCAATAGCAAGAGATACTGCTCGATCTGTTGCACTTCATGATTGTGATATTAAAACTTATGACAGGAGAATGCTGGCTAAACTTTTCTATCCAGTTGTCAATCCTCTTTTTAATTTTGAATTTTGTAAGGGATATTATCCAAGAATTGCTAATGGGAAGATGAATGGACGTGTTGCAAGATTACTTGTTTTTCCTTTACTGACGGCTTTAGAAAAAACCATTGGAAGAAGTGACTATTTGGAATTTATGAAATCTTTCAAATATCCTTTAGCTGGTGAGTTTTCTTTTAGACGTAATGTATTACCTGAATTAAGAATATCATCTGACTGGGGTATTGAAGTTGGTATCTTATCGGAAATGCAAAGAAGTTTTTCTCCACAAAACATCTGTCAGGTTGATTTGGCTGACACTTATGATCATAAACATCAAGTTTTATCTATTGACGATGAAACAAAAGGTCTGTCTAGGATGTCTATTGATATAATCAAAACATTTATAAAAAAATTAGCTACGCAAGGAAATACATTTAGTAGGGAAAAATTTAGATCCTTAAAGGCAACTTATTATAGATCTGCATTAGATTTGATTGATATTTACCGAAGCGATGCATACATGAATGGTTTAAAATTTGATTCTCATACGGAAGAAAAAGCGGTTGAATTGTTTGCAATTAATATAATGAAAGCTGGAGAAGCTTTCATTGAAAATCCAATGGATACACCATTTATACCAACTTGGAGTAGAGTTAAGAGTGCTATTCCAAACTTTTTAACCAGATTAAAAGAAGCAGTAAATGAAGATAACAAAAAATATAGCTAATGTTATCTCAAATAAATCAAAAAAAAATTAAATCAAAGCTAAGAAGTATATATAAATACCATTTATCAGACATTGAAATTATTAACAATAGCAAAGAAATAATTAAGATAATTAATAAATTTAATAAGAATAAGATTAAGAAAAAAAAAACAATTTCAGAAAAAACTTCGATAGTTATCTGTTATGGAGATAGTGTTTTTTCTAGCTCACAAAAACATTTAGTAAAAAATTTTCAAAACTTTTTCCAAAAAAAATTAAAAAAATATTTTAATACAGTTCATTTTCTACCATTTTATCCATCAAGTAGTGACAGTGGTTTTGCTGTAAAAGATCATTATAAAATTGATAGTAGAATTGGTAATTGGTCTGATATTGCTAACTTTGCAAAAAAAAATGATGTAATGGCTGATATTGTAATTAATCATTCATCCGCTAGAGGTTTGTGGTTTAGAAACTTTTTGAGAAAAAAAAAACCAGGTAAAGATTATTTTTTAACAATTAATTCTAAATTTATTACTTCCAAAGTTGTAAGACCCCGAGACCATGAATTACTTAAAAAAATTAATATTTTTAATAAAACAGAATATCTTTGGAGAACTTTTAGTTCTGACCAAATCGATTTGAATTTTAAAAATCCTTCAGTTTTATTAAGATTTATTAAAATAATGATAAATCTTGTAAATCACGGCGTAACAATTTTCAGACTAGATGCAATTGCTTATCTTTGGAAGGAAAGTGGAACTAAATGTATAAATTTAAATCAAACTCATGAAATTATTAAGCTCTTCAGATTGATTTGTAGTTTCTTGAATGTAAAAACAATCTTAGTCACTGAAACAAATCTGCCAGAGAAAGAAAATTTAAGCTACTTTGGAAAAAAAGATGAGGCTAATTGGGTTTACAATTTCTCCTTATCTCCTTTGTTAATTCACGCCTTTTTATTTGAGGATAGCACTTACT
>CACGKR010000050.1 GCA_902573705.1 uncultured Pelagibacteraceae bacterium | reverse complement strand
AAAAATTTAAAATTTCTGCAGCTGTTACACAACTTGGTATTTTGGGTTGCGATACAAAAAAATGGAATGAAAAAGTTATTTATAAAAATCCATTTTTTTGTCCAGATAAATCAATGATTAAGATATGGGAAAAATATCTTTTAAGTATTAGAAAAGCTGGATCTTCTTGTGGTGCAATTATTGAGGTTAGAGCGAATGGAATTCCAGCAGGCTTAGGAGCACCTATATATTCAAAATTAGATTCTGATATAGCTTCTGCGATGATGAGTATTAATGCTGTCAAAGGAGTGAATATCGGTTCAGGAATGAATTCAGCACAATTGACTGGTGAAGAAAATTCTGATGAAATTTCTCAGGATACAAAAAATACGAAATTTAAAACAAATAACTCAGGAGGAATACTTGGTGGTATTTCTTCTGGACAAGAAATAATAGTATCTTTTGCAGTTAAGCCAACATCATCAATATTAAAAAGTAGAAAAACAATTACGAAATTTGGAAAAAATACTACTATTTCTGTTAAAGGAAGGCATGATCCTTGTGTTGGTATTAGGGCAGTACCAATCGGTGAGGCAATGCTTTCATGTGTATTATTAGATCATTATTTGATGAACAAGGCTCAATGTGGCTAAATTTTAATTATTTTGCTTTTGTAGAACAATATTCGAATTTAATACATCTAAAACTTTTTCTTCTATCGAAGAAGAGTCTAAATTTGCAATCTTATACATATTATCCGGTGTATCCTGATCAATAAAAAAATCTGGTAAAATCATTGATCTAAATTTTAAATTATTATCCATAAGACCTTTTTTTGTTAAAAATTCTATGACATGAGACCCAAATCCACCAATAGAACCTTCTTCTATAGTCATAATGCATTCATGTGTAGTAGCTAATTGCCATATTAGATTTTCATCTAAAGGCTTTGCGAACCTTGAGTCTACTATAGTAATATTAATTCCTTTTTTTTTTAAATTTTCAGCTGCTTTAATAGTTTCATTCAACCTAGCACCAAAATTTAAAATTGCTAATTTTTTTCCTTCTTGAATAATTCTTGATTTCCCAATTTCAATTTTTACATCAATTGAGGGTAAAACTGATCCAAGCCCGGTGCCCCTTGGATATCTAAAGGCACAAGGTCTATCATTAATTTCAGTAGAGGTATTAATCATTCTTACTAATTCTGCCTCATCACTAGCAGCCATTACTACAAAATTTGGTAATGTTGATAAGTAAGTTATGTCAAAACTTCCTGCATGTGTTGGCCCATCAGCACCAACTAACCCTGCTCTATCTATTGCAAATCTTACTGGAAGACTTTGTATAGCTACATCGTGTACTACCTGATCATATGCCCTCTGTAAAAATGTTGAGTAAATCGCAGCATATGGTTTATAATTTTCAGTAGCCAGACCAGCTGCAAACGTCACTGCATGTTGCTCGGCAATACCTACATCAAATGTTCTTTCAGGAAATTCTTTACGAAAAATATCTAGTCCTGTTCCATCAGGCATAGCCGCTGTAATTGCAACAATTTTACTATCTTTTTTAGCATGTTTTATTAAAGTATTTGCGAATACTTTCGTATAAGAGGGTAAATTATTTTTACTTTTAACTTGTTCACCAGTTTGAACATTAAATTTCGAAACCCCATGATAATTATCTTTTGCTTCTTCAGCAAACGAATACCCTTTACCTTTTTTTGTTTTAATATGAATTAAAATTGGGCCTTCATGTTTTGAGTCTCTGGCATTCTTTAAAATTGGCACTAAAGAATTCAAATCATGTCCATCTATAGGACCAATGTAATAAAACCCTAAAGAACTAAATAATGTTCCTCCAGTAACAGCTGATCTCAATAAATCTTCTGCTTTACCAGCTTTCGCACTAAATCTTTTAGAAAATGCAGAAGTAATTAATTTAATTGTCTCTCTTAAACTAAAATAAATTTTACCTGAAAAAATTTTAGCTAAATAGGTACCCATAGCTCCAACAGGCCTAGCGATTGACATATCATTATCGTTTAATATGACTATCATTTTAGTTTTTGAGGCACCTGCATTATTCATTGCTTCATAGGCCATACCCGCACTTATTGCTCCATCACCTATTACAGCTATGACATTATCAGATTTATTAGAAAGTTTATTGGCTTCAGCTATACCTAAAGCCGAAGATATTGAAGTTGAACTATGTGCTGCACCAAAGGTATCATATTCACTTTCCAATCTTTTTGTAAAGCCAGATAGACCTTTGCCTTGTCTTAAAGTTCTTATTCTATCTTTTCCCCAAATTAATAATTGATAAATTCTT
>CACGKR010000049.1 GCA_902573705.1 uncultured Pelagibacteraceae bacterium | reverse complement strand
TTTTTTGGTATTTTACTATTTGAAAATTGTTACCAGACTCTAATTGTGCTTGAATAGTGTACCTTCCATCAACAAATAAATAATTCTTATTTTTAAGGATAACAGCATAACCTGCTGATCCACTAAAATTTGAAACAATCTTTAATCTATCTGTTTTGGAATATTCTGAGAAAAATTCATCATTTTTTGGGATTACATAACCATCTATAGATAATTTATTAAATTGCCTTCTTAAATTTTTTATGATTTTGATAGTCATTTAATTCTTTTTTGATATCTAATCCAACCAGGGCTTCTATAGTCACTATCTGTATCAAAATCTTGATTAAACTCGAAATCGTCAATCTCATCTTTTACTTCTTCAAAAAAAGAATTTTTTTCAATAAATTTTTCAGGGAGTTCATCTATAAATCTTGAGGCCATACTATCTATCCAATCACCTTGATAAAATCTATTCATTGAAAATGATATTAATGCCTTTTTTTTAGCCCTTGTTATACCAACGTAAGCAAGCCTTCGTTCCTCTTCCAAACCACTCTGCCCCTTTTCCTCAATCGATTTCTGATGTGGAAAAAGACCTTCTTCCCATCCAGGTAAAAAAAACCACATCAAACTCTAATCCTTTAGATGCATGCATTGTCATCATATTGATTTTTTCTCCTTCCCAGTCTTGATCTATTGAGGTTGCTAGAGACACATGTTCTAAAAAACTCTCTAAATTATCAAATTCTTTCATTGCATTTAAAAGCTCTTTTATATTTTCTAACCTATTTTCATTTTCTAAATCTTTTTTATTTTTAAGCATTGATGAATAACCAGATTCATCAAGAACTGATTGTAATACTTTAGTATGATTTACTTTTTTTATTTTTATTTCGTTTCTCCATTTTGCCAATAAATTTAAAAATAAATTTAATCCAATTTTTGCTTTTGGTTTTATTAAATTTTCTTCAATCATTCTTTTAGATGATGTCTCTAAACAAATAGAGTTTTTCTTTGAATATTCATGAATATTCTTGATTGTACTTTCACCAATAGCTCTTTTGGGATTATTTACAATCCTCTCAAAAGCTAAGTCATCTTTATCTTGATGAATTAACCTTAAATAAGCAACACAATCTTTAATTTCAGCTCTCTCATAAAATTTTGTTCCTCCCAATATTCTGTATGGCAATCCTATCTTAAGAAATCTTTCCTCAAATTCTCTAGTTTGAAAAATTGCTCTGACTAATATTGAAATATTATTTAATGAATATTTTTTTTTTATTTTTTCTACTTCATCTGAGATTCCAATTGCTTCATCTTTTCCATTTTTAAAACAACTAAGTTGAATTAGATCTCCTTCTTCCATTGATGTTTTTAAAGTTTTTCCTATTCTATTTTGATTATTTGCAATTAAATCTGACGCTACTGATAATATGTTTTGTGTTGATCTATAGTTTTCCTCAAGCCTAATTATTTTTGTATTTTTATAAACTTTGTCGAACTCCAAAAAATTTTTTATTTCTGCACCCCTCCAACTGTATATGGATTGGTCATCATCGCCTACACAACAAATATTATTATTATCTTCTGCTAAAAGATTTAGCCATTTACTTTGAATGAAGTTTGTATCTTGGTACTCATCGACTAAAATATATTTAAAGTTTTTTGAATATATTTTCTTTATATCAGAATTTTTTTCTAAAATTTTAACTACATGTAAAATTAAGTCTCCAAAGTCACATGAGTTTAGTTCAACAAGTTTTTGCTGATAAATTTTATATATTGGTAAAATAGTTTTTTCGAAAATATCTTTATGATTTATTAAAACTTCATTCGGATAATATCCTTTATTTTTCCAACGATCAATTATGGCCAGTATATATCTTGGTGAAATCTGTTTTACATCAATATTTTCAGCTTTACAGATATTTTTAATTAATCTAATTTGATCATCTGTATCGATTATAGTGAAATTTGAATTTAGATTTACTGCAGAAGCATGTTTTCTCAAAAGTTTAGCACATATTGAGTGAAAAGTTCCTAGCCAAGATAAGCCAATGGCACTAGATCCTAATATCTTACTTACTCTATTCTGCATTTCTTTAGCAGCTTTATTGGTAAAGGTTACGGCTAATATCTGATTTGGAAATGCTTTTTTCTCTTTTATGATATTCGCTATTCGTGAAGTTAAAACTTTTGTTTTACCAGATCCAGCACCAGCAACAATTAAAAGAGGACCATCAATATGATTTACTGCTTCTTTTTGTGCTTTATTAAGATCTTTAAGATATTCTGAGTTTAACATTTTTATTTTTTAATATAAGTATTCTTTAAATCTTATGAGCAAACATAACATTTTTTCAAAAGGGCTTAAAAAATACTTTTTA
>CACGKR010000048.1 GCA_902573705.1 uncultured Pelagibacteraceae bacterium | reverse complement strand
CAATAGTTGAGTTATTTCTTAATTGATGATTTATTATAAAAAATTTAACTTTTAAATTTTTTTTAATTGCATATATCTTAGATAAAAATGCAAGTGCTAGACTGTCAGGACCACCAGACACTGCAACTAGAAAATCTTCATCAATTTTAAGAGAATTTTCAAATTTTTTTAGGATTTTTAGAATTCTTTTATTTTTTAATTTATCCCTTAGAAGTTTAGGAATTTTGATTTTTGCATTCGAATTTCTGAGATTCATATTTAGCCTTTTGGATCACAGATTGATTTGCTTCTGGATACTGTTTTTCAACACCATTTATCATTTTACAACCTTGATCTTTTTCTCCAATCTGAACCATAGATACACCAAGCTTTAATAAATTTATAGGAGCCTTTTCACCTTTGGGGTATTTTTGATAACCCTCTAAATAAGCTGATGCAGCATCAGTGTATAATTGCCTAATCCTAAAAGTTTCCGCATACCAATATTGTGCATTACCTGCTAAATTGTGATTTGGATTAGTTTTTACAAATTCTCTAAAAGCTCTTTCTGCAGTAGAATAGTCCCCTACTTTTAAAAAACTTGTTGCAAACTCATATTGCTTTTTAGGAGATTCTTGCGGAAGAATCTTTTCCTCTGACTGGAACGTCTCAGTAACAATTGTTGCAGTAGTATCTATTGATTGTGTCTGTTGTGATGTTTCATTTGTTGTTTTATCTTTATAAGATATTGAGCCTAAATCTTGTGGTTGAGAACTTCCTGGTAAAGCATCTTTATCAACTTTCTTTGTAATTTTTTTTTCATTTCCCTCAATAGATATTTCACTTTCTAAATCTTGAAATCGCACTTGATTATCTGCCTGCACTTTTGAAAGTCTATTAGATAATTTATCTAATTTAAAATTAATTTCTTCAAATTTATTTGTAAGTTTTTGAAACTCATTTTCAATTTCAGATAATTTCAACAAGTGTCTTGTTAAAACATCCTCCGAATTGTTGTCTGTTAAAGATGAATTATTATTTGATGTAACATCTAATTCAACAGAATTAGAATAAACTGCTTTTTCCAGAGTCTTAATATCTTTTTTGAGTTGCTCTAATATTTCATAAATATTGTGATTATCTGCTAATACCTGTGAAGTCGTAAAAAAACAAATCATGAGTATTAATTTTGCAATTAATTTTTTAGAAATTAACTTCATATTAAACGTTATTATTAAAATAATGGCAAAAAAAAGACCCTTAAACAATAAATGAGTAAGGGTCTTTAATGAAAAATTAATTTGCTTTTACAGTAACTGATCTTCTATTTTTTGACCAAGCTAAAGGGTTAGATCCTGAATCAACCGGTCTTTCTTTACCATAACTTAAAACTGAAATTCTGTCTGAAGAAATTCCATAAGTCATTAAATAATCTTTAGCAGCATTAGCTCGTCTTTCACCAAGTGCTAAGTTATATTCTCTTGTTCCTCTTTCATCAGCGTGACCTTCTAAAACAATTGTTATGTCAGAATTTTTTCTTAACCACGCAGCTTGTTTTCTTAAAGTTTCTCTTGAAGCAGTCGTTAAAACTGACTCATTAGTTGCAAAGAAAACTCTATCTGCAACACCTGATGCTAAATATTCTACTGTGTCAGTTCCAGTATAAACATCACCTTGCATTTGTCCTGTTTTCTTTGTTGTTGCACAAGCAGAAAGCACTAAACATGCAAAAGTTATTAAAAAAGCTTTTTTTAGAATTTTGTTTAATTTCATTATTGCTCCTTGATCAATATTTCTTAAGCTTACTTTTTCACAACTAATTAGATCTTTCAAGTTAAAAAATCAAGATATTATTGTCTAATTGCTTAATAAAGCTGACCATGATGGGTCTGAAGCATCTGTTGGAGTGTCTACTAACCTCTCATTATAACCAGTTAAATCAATTGACCATAATTTTGCGGAAAAACCTTCTCCTTTATCATCAGTTTTAGTCTCTCTATAGAAAATTAAAACTCTTCCATTAGGTGACCATGAAGGTGCTTCCTGATAAAAATTTTCTGTAAGTAATCTCTCTCCACTTCCGTCTGTTCTCATTACACCTATATAAAATTTCCCTTTATGCAATTTCGTAAAAGCAATCAAATCACCCCGTGGTGACCAAACAGGTGTACCATATAATCCTTTTCCGAAAGAAATTCTTTTTACATTTTTACCATCACTGTTCATTATATAAATTTGTTGATAACCACTCCTATCTGAATTAAAGCAAATATATTTTCCATCAGGTGAATAAGAAGGGGATGTATCGATAGATGGATGATTTGTTATCTTTTCAACAATTCTATTTTCTAAATCCATTGTATAAATATCTGAATTACCGTCTTTAGCAAAACTCATTATAATTTTTTTTCCATCTGGA
>CACGKR010000047.1 GCA_902573705.1 uncultured Pelagibacteraceae bacterium | reverse complement strand
AGCTTTAATTGCTTTTCTTTTATTTGAGGATAAACCAAATGGTTTATTTTTATTACCTTTCATAATAGTTAATAAATCTGACAATAAAGATGAGGATGTCGGGCCTGGCCCAGCCCCCTCTCCTTGCAAAATACTTTCACCTACGGGTTTTCCTTGCATAATTATTGCATTCATTACTCCATTTACATTACCTATATACGACTTTTTACTTACAAGGCATGGATGGACAGTTTCAAATAATTGATTATTTATTATTTCAGATATACCTAAAAGTTTTATTCTTAAGTTTAGTTGGTTTGCTATCTTTATATCTTTTAAATCAATATTCTGAATACCTTCCATTAAACATTTGTTCTTCGAAATTTTATTATTAAAAGCTAAAGCTGATAAAATTCTAACTTTTGCAAAAGCATCAAATCCATTTAAATCTAGTTTTGGATTACCAGGTTCTGCATACCCTAATTTTTGTGCTTTTTGTAAAACTTTATCAAAGGTTTCATTTGTATTTTCCATTTCAGTTAAAATATAATTTGTAGTTCCATTAAGAATGCCATAAATTTTTTTAAAGCGATTAGTAGCCAAACCTTCCTTTATTGTTTTTAAAATTGGTATGCCTCCTGCAACTGAGGCTTCAAATTCTAAACACACATCATTTTTCTCAGCTATTTGAGATAAATAATCTCCATGTTTAGCAATCAAAGCTTTATTAGGTGTAATTACATTAACTTTTTTTTTTAAGGCTGTTTCAACTATTTTTTTTGAAATGCCATCAGATAAACCTATTGACTCAATTAATATATCAATCTTTTTATCTTTAAAAATATTTAATGGATTTTGATAAAAAATTTTTTTATTTATCTTAAATCTTCTTTTTTTATTTTTATTTCTAGCAGAAATAGCAACTATACGAATATGTTTACCAGTTTTAATCTCTATTTCTTTTTTTTTTGTATTTAGTTCGTTATAAAGGTAATTACCTATCTGACCCAATCCAACTAATGCAATATTAAAAAATTTATTCATATTAATTTTCTAAGTTAGGATATTCTGATTCATTAGTATATTTATTTATCTTTGATAAAAAATCCTCAATTGTAAGACTCTTAAAATAAAATGAATTATCTTTACCGTCTATAAGAGATGTATTTTTATCAATTTTTGTTTCAAAACTACAAGAGAAATTTAAAAAGATTAAAACAATCAAAACAATTTTCATCTTAAACCCTCTGCTTCATTAAAACCAAATTTTAAATTCATATTTTGAACTGCTTGACCCGCACCACCTTTGATTAAATTATCAATAGCAGATAAGATAACTATTTTGTTTTTATACCTGGTTTTACATACAGATATAATGCAATTATTCGTGTTAATAACATCATTTGTACTTATCATAGAGTTATTTTTTAAAACTTTAACAAACCTATTGTTTTTATGAAATTTTTTTAAAGATCTTTGAATATTCTTTAAAGAACTTCCTGATTTTAAATCTATATATATAGTGCTTAAAATTCCTTTAAACATTGGAGATAAATGAGGTGTAAAAATAAATCTTATTTTTTTTTTTGTGTTAACTGAAAATTCTTGCTCAATTTCTGAATTGTGTCTGTGAAAACCTACACCATATGCTTTTAAAGAATCATAAAGATTCTTATTTTTATATTTTTTATGTACGCTTTTCCCAGCTCCAGAATATCCAGATTTTGAGTCTATAATAATACTTTTAGTATCAATTTGATTCATTTTAATTAAAGGGATAAGTGGCAAAAGTATAGAGGTTGGGTAACAACCTGGACATCCAATAATATTAAAGTTTTTAACCTTTTTTCCAATCATTTCTGGCAATGAATAAGTGCTTCTTTTTATATTTAGAATTGCTTTATGCTTTTGTTTGTACCATTTAAAATAATGGTCACTTTTCTTAAGTCTAAAATCTGCTGCTAAATCAATTAGGGTATTATTTTTTAATAATAATTTTGAAATATTCTGAGCCTCACCATTTGGTAAAGCAGTAAAAACTATATCAACATCTTCTAAAAATTTTTTTGTTAAATTTAATAATTTTTGGAAGATTTTTACCCTTTACACTTTTATCAAATGAGGAAATCTTATTACCCACTGAAGAGTTTCCACATAAATATTTTATTTTTACGTATTTATGATTTAATAATAACTTTATTAATTGAATACCTATGTATCCAGTTGATCCAGCAATTAAAACGTTTAGCTTACGCATTTTATAGTATAGCAAGTTATAGTTATAAAAAAAATTATCTTTTAGAGAATTGGAAGCTTCTTCTAGCTTTTTTTCTTCCAGGTTTTTTTCTTTCAACTGACCTAGAATCTCTGGTTGTTAATTTTTCAGCTTTTAGGGTTGATTTAAAATTATTATCAAACATCACAAGTG
>CACGKR010000046.1 GCA_902573705.1 uncultured Pelagibacteraceae bacterium | reverse complement strand
TCGGCAACTGTTTTTGACATAGAAAAAATAATGATAAATGTTGAAAAAAGTAAAATTTGTTTAATTAAGGGCATGGGTTTGGGTAAATTTTTTGTACTTGGTTAATTTCATTTATAATTTCTTCAGTTAAATTTATATTTACACTTTCTATATCAATTTTCAACTGCTCCATTGTAGTTGCTCCAATGATAACCGAAGTAACAAAAGGTTGAATTTCTAAAAACTTCAAAGACATTTGTGATAAATCTAATTTAAATTTTTTAGCCACTTCATAGTAAGCCTCAATTGCTTTTTCTGCATTTGGTTTATTATATCTAGTCCAGAAATCTTTATGAAGTGCGATTCTGGATCCTTTTGGTAGTTGATTATTTCTATATTTGCCTGATAAGTATCCACATGCAAGAGGAGAATAAGCAAGAAGTCCCGACTGTTCTCTCACAGACATTTCAGCAAGACCAACTTCATAAGTTCTATTGAGTAGGTTATATGGATTTTGAACCGAAATCATTCTTGGTAGATTTTTATTTTTAGATATCTCTAAAAATTTAGCTAAACCCCATGGTGTTTCATTGGATAGACCAACGTACCTTATTTTTCCCTGATCTATAAATTTTTTTAAATTTTCTAAAATATCTTCAAATTTTGTCCATTCACTATCTTCATTATGTTCGTAACCTAATTTACCAAAAAAATTTGTATTTCTTTCAGGCCAGTGAAGTTGATATAAATCAATATAATCTGTCTTTAATCTTCTTAAACTTCCGTCTAACGCTTCAGTAATATTTTTTTTCCCAAATTGATTACCCCCACCTCTTACATATTCTCTCATTGGTCCACAAACTTTTGAGGCAAGAATTACTTTGTCTCTCTTTTTAGTTTGTTTAAACCAATTGCCTATAATTTTTTCAGTGCTTCCAAAAGTTTCTTCTTTTGGAGGAATAGAATAAATTTCAGCTGTGTCCCAAAAGTTAACACCTTGGTCTAAAGCGTAATCCATTTGCTCAAAACCTTCGTCTTGAGTATTTTGCTCTCCCCAAGTCATAGTACCGAGACAAATTGTACTTACATCAAGATTAGTATTTCCTAATTTTTTGTAATTCATTGAGGTTTTATAATGTTAATTTTTCTATTAATCTTTTAAGGTATCTTGAATAATTATAAAAGACTATATATATAGGTTATATGGAATTTGATAAAAAAGGTATTTTAGGAAGAGCTAAAGCAGCTCAACAATCATCAGTAGCAATGGATGAAGGCTTAAGAGCCTACATGCTTAAAGTTTATAACTATATGGCAACAGGAATATTGTTAACTGGTATAGTGGCTCTTTTAACTTTTAAAATGTCAGTAGTTACAAATGACGCTGGATCTATTGTTGGTTTAACTCAATTAGGCAATGCAATATATATGTCTGGACTTAAGTGGCTTGTAATGTTGGCACCTTTAGGAATTGTTTTTTATATGAGCTTCGGAATTAACAAAATGAGTGCATCAAAAGCTCAAACAACTTTTTGGGTTTTTGCAGCATTAATGGGTTTATCTTTATCCTCAATATTATTAATTTATACAGGTATGAGTGTGACTAGGGTTTTCTTTATTTGTTCAGCTACATTTGGTGCAATGAGTATATATGGTTACACGACTAAAAGAGATCTTACAAAGCTAGGTTCTTTTTTAATGATGGGTTTAATAGGAATAATTATTGCTTCAATAGTAAATATATTCATGAAATCATCAATGATGTACTTTGTTATATCAATTTTAGGAGTTTTGATATTCGTTGGTCTGACTGCATATGATACTCAAAAAATTAAGAATATGTATACAGCCTCAGATTCAGGTGAAATTATTGGTAAAAAAGCTGTAATGGGAGCGTTAACTCTTTACCTAGATTTCATTAACCTATTTATTATGCTTTTAAGACTTTTCGGTCAAAGAAGATAATTACTTTTAGAGTTTTTTCCAATTAGTATTTTTTAAAAGTATATTTAAATCAAAAGAATTTTTTAATATTTTGCCATTAGTGTCTGTTATTAGATATTTAAGATTTTTATTTTTGGGTTTAAAGTTTTTGCATATTTTATAAAGTGCATTTTCAGTTGCATTTTTAAAAACACTAAAACCCACTTGTTTACTTGATATACTAAGTCCATAATCTTTCCAAGAACCTTCAGAGACCATTTTTGCATATAAATCCAAAATAATTTTTAACTCATCTTTTTCAAAAAAATGCTTATCTTCTAATTTTTTGTCATTAATATTGTTTACTACTAATCGTAAATTATTATTCATTTGTTTTATACTTGTTTATTAATCCTATTTGGAATCCTGTAAAAATGAAAGTTATAGGTAATAAACCCCAAACCTTAAAATTTACCCAAAATTCTTCAGATTGAGTTCTCCAAACTAATTCGTTTAAAATTGCTAATCCAAAGAAAAAATATACCCATCT
>CACGKR010000045.1 GCA_902573705.1 uncultured Pelagibacteraceae bacterium | reverse complement strand
TTCCATTATTGGAGAAGCCCTAACAAAAACAATGTTAATTTTTCTAGATGCTTCTTTCAGAGTATAAATAAGGTCATTTGCCCTTTTTTTTTCATAGTTTTCTTTTTGAAAAATTTTTATTAATTTATGGTTTTTGAAAATTTCAATCAGATAGGATGTTAATAATCCTGCTCTTTGCATTTGTTGAGTTGAAACTTTTCCAATCCTTTTTCCAAGCGTTCTAGCTGCAACACTTGCTAAAGGTATCATTATAATCGCAATCAAAGATAGCTTCCAATTTTGATAAAACATAACTGATAATAATCCGATTAAGGTTAGGCTATCTTTAAATAAATTTAAAATAGCGGTACTAATTAAATTTACAATCATATTTACATCATTCATCAAATTTCCTATGAATTTACCTGAATGCTTATTATCTACTAGTTGAGTATCTGCTTTTATTAAAGATGCAAACATATCTGTTTGAATATCTTTTCTTACTTCCTCTGATACATTGATCATTATTACTTTAGCTAGATACAACGAGGCTCCCTTAATTATAAATGCTAAAATAATAAGAGCTGGAATTAAGATAATTAAATTTTGTGACTTGTTTATAAATAATTCTTTGATTGCGGGATCCAGTAAGTAGGCCACTGAGGAAGTACTCGCAGCTAATATCACTGAAAAAAAACAGATATTAAAATTTTATTTAAATATTTTTTCGTATAATCTTTATATAATCTTTTTAATATTGCCTTATTATTCATCAATATACCTTGCCAATTATCAATCCAATTAAAACTAAACCACCTAAAATATTATTGGATTTAAAAACACTTAAACAACTTTTAGCATTTTTTATTTTGAGATTTTTTAATTGTAAATAAAACATTTGAAAGAAAATTATAGTTAAATATATATAATAAAATTTATTAAATCCCATTTGAATACCAATAATGATTAATGAAAAAGAAAAAATTGAGTAACATAAACATAAAAAATAAAATGGGTTTTTTTTATATTTTATTGAAGTTGATTTTAATCCAATTATTTCATCATCTTTGATATCTTGAAACCCATAAATCGTGTCATATCCAAGTGTCCAAAATATGGCTCCAAAATAAAAGACTAAAGGAATTAAACTAATTTCATTTGTAATTGAAGTCCAACCAAGGATTAAACCGTAATTAAATGTTATTCCTAAAAAAAGTTGAGGCCAATAAGTATACCTTTTCATTAATGGATAAGTAAATGCTAGTGGCATTGACCCTAAAGCTAATAAAATCGAAAAAAAATTAAAGTTAATTAATACACAAAATGCTAATAAACACAAAATTGTTGCGTATATCAATCCAAGTTTAACTGAAACTTTTCCTGATGCTATAGGTCTGTTTTTTGTTCTATAAACTCTTTTATCAAATTTCCTGTCTATAATATCATTTACGATACATCCTGCTGATCTCATTAAAACTGCGCCTGAAAAAAATAACAACAAATAAAAAAAGTAAATTTCTTTTTGATCAGAAAAATTAATACCTATAGTAAGTCCCCATGCACAAGGCCAAAAAAGAAGCATATAACCTATTGGTCTCTTTAGTCTCGTTAATTCAATAAATAAATTTATTTGGTTCATAAAAATTTACTTGTAAATAACAAAGGCAAGATTGATAATCAAACTGATTCGTATGAATATAGATTACACAGTAACAGCTTTGATGTTCCCAGCAATTCCTTTATTAATGGGTGTGTATAGCAATAGATTTCATACACTCAGTAATTTGATTAGAAACTTGCACGACGAACATGTTTATGAAAAACACATACCTCCTGAGTGGAAAAAACAATTTTTAAATCTTAGCTCAAGAATTAGCCTCTTGAGATGGACAATTTTGTTTGCAGCTTTTGGATTCCTATTTAATATGTTGACAGTTTTTGCATTGTATTTAACTGAAATTTTTATCGCAAGAGTAATTTTTGGCTCTTGTTGTTTGTCCATGATTATTTCAATAATTTTTTTTATTCGAGAAATACATATTTCTACAAATGCTCTTAAGCTACATATGTCAGATATGGATGTTAATGTTGATTAAGGAATTATTACAGCCGGTCCAGTCAATAATCTAGCTTCTAGATCTTGATGAGCTTGTGCAGCATCTCTAAGAGAATATTTTTTTGAAATTTTAACAGTAAATTTTTTAGATAAAATAGCATCAAAAACTTTTTTTGCTGACTCGACAAGCTCTTCTCTTTTTACAGTATAATGGGCAATAGACGGACGGGTAAAAAATAAACCTTTAGCGTTAATATCTTTTTTTATATCTAATGTATCTACATATCCAGAGGCATTTCCAAAAGCTACCATCATCCCTCTTATCTTTAATGTCTCGATTGAACCTTTGAAAGTTTTAATGCCAACACCGTCATAGACAACATCAATACCATTTTTTCCAACAATTTTTTCTACCTCTTCA
>CACGKR010000044.1 GCA_902573705.1 uncultured Pelagibacteraceae bacterium | reverse complement strand
AATATTGAAAAAAACATATTATTTAAAACAACGCTAGGTGGTTGTATTATTGAAAAGGTCAATCAATCAATAATCATCTCAAAAGAGCGATAATAATGCGACAATATCCAAAATTGCCACTTGTTAATTTTATAATAATTCTTATTTTAAAGTTATGAATATAAAAAATTTAGCTATGTGGGCAATAATAGTTTTTCTAACTATCGGCCTATATAATATGTTCAAGAATCCACAATCAAATGTCAGAGGAGGAAATCAAGTTATATTTTCAGAATTTTTAACTTCTGTTGATAATGGAGAAGTCCTTAAAGTAGAAATTCAGGGAAACAATATTAAGGGTGTATATTCTAATGGTAATAGTTTTACTACATACTCTCCCAACGATCCAAATTTGATTGAAAAACTTTCTGATAAAGGTGTGAGTATCTCGGCTTCACCAATCGAAGAAAAGATGCCATCATTATTTGGGGTTTTATTATCTTGGTTCCCAATGTTATTATTAATTGCAGTTTGGATTTTTTTCATGAGACAAATGCAAGGAGGCAAAGGTGGAGCAATGGGCTTTGGAAGATCCAAAGCTAAAATGATGAATGAACTTAAAGGTAAGGTTACATTTAACGATGTCGCAGGTGTTGAGGAAGCTAAAGAAGAAGTTGAGGAGATTGTTGAATTTTTAAAAGACCCAAAAAAGTTTAGTCGATTAGGTGGAAAGATCCCACGTGGAGCATTGTTGGTTGGTCCTCCAGGCACTGGTAAAACTTTATTAGCTAGGGCTATAGCTGGAGAGGCTGGTGTTCCTTTTTTTACGATTTCTGGATCTGATTTTGTTGAAATGTTTGTTGGTGTTGGTGCATCTAGAGTGAGAGATATGTTTGAACAAGGAAAAAAAAATTCCCCTTGTATAATTTTTATTGATGAAATTGACGCTGTAGGAAGAAGTAGAGGAGCTGGATTAGGAGGGGGAAATGATGAGAGAGAACAAACTTTAAATCAATTACTTGTTGAGATGGATGGTTTTGAAACTAATGAGGGGGTCATTATTATAGCAGCAACCAATAGACCTGATGTTCTAGATCCTGCCCTATTAAGACCTGGTAGATTTGATAGACAAGTAGTTGTTTCCAACCCAGATATAATAGGAAGAGAAAAAATTTTAAAAGTACACGTTAAAAAAATTAAAATGGCACCTGATGTAAATTTAAGAACTATTGCAAGAGGAACTCCAGGATTTTCAGGGGCAGATCTTGCAAATTTAGTTAATGAGTCCGCATTACTAGCAGCTAGAAAAAATAAAAGAATAGTCACATTAACTGAATTTGAAGAAGCCAAAGATAAAGTGATGATGGGTGCTGAGAGAAGATCAATGGTTATGACTGAGGATGAAAAAAAATTGACTGCATATCACGAGGGTGGTCATGCTTTAGTTTCTTTTAATATGCCAAGTTATGATCCAATACATAAAGCTACAATAATTCCTAGAGGAAGAGCTTTGGGAATGGTTATGAATTTACCAGAGAGAGATAAACATGGTCACTCGATTAAGTATTTAAAAGCTAGATTAGCTGTTTGTTTTGGTGGTAGAGTTGCAGAAGAAGTAATTTTTGGAAAAGACAACATATCAACAGGGGCTGGCGGGGGAAGTGGATCAGATATTAATCAAGCCACACAGCTTGCAAGAGCTATGGTCACAAAATACGGTATGAGTGAAGAAATGGGCCCAGTTGAATATGGAGAGAATCAAGAGGAAGTTTTCCTCGGAAGATCAGTAACGCAAACCCAATCAGTTTCAGAGGAAGTTGCTCAAAGGATAGATAAAGAAATCAGAAAGTTAGTAGATGAAGGTTATAATAAAGCTAGACAAATATTAACAGAAAAAGTCGACGATTTACATAAAATTGCAAAAGCACTTATCACTTATGAAACGTTAACTGGGGAAGAAATTGAAAACATAATTAATAAGAATATATATCCAGCAGATAAGCAGGATATAAAAGATGAAGATGATAAAAGTTCCGCTATGGGCGCAATGGGACTTAAACCAAAAATTATTCATTAATTTTAATGCCTAGATATTACACTAGAGCGTGTAATTTCTATTATGGCTCTAAATCTAAATTTCTTGTTGAAAAAAAGAGAGCTCTACCACTCCATGGTAATAAAGATCTTTCTTTTGATAAGGTTGAAATAATTTCAAGAAAAACCAAAAAAAGGATATCTATTAAAAAAATTAAAGATTTACCTGTTCGGATTAAAAAGATTATAAAAGAAGATATTAAACTTATTACAAAGAAAAAAAAAAATTTTAAAAATTTAAATTTTAAAAATATCCCTAGCATTATGGGTATTTTAAATATTACACCTGATAGTTTTTCTGATGGAGGAAAATATATTCATGTTGATTTAGCAACAAAACAATTAAATTATCTTTTTAAGAAGGGCGCTCATGTGGTTGATATTGGTGGAGAATCTACTAGACCTGGCTCAAAGAGCATAAGTTCAAAAATTGAATGG
>CACGKR010000043.1 GCA_902573705.1 uncultured Pelagibacteraceae bacterium | reverse complement strand
AAAAAAAAATATCTAAGACAATTGCAAAAGATTTAAAAAAAGAACTAATTTATTTTGCAGGAATAGACTTTATTGATCAAAAACTTAATGGAGATATAAATGTTACTTCCCCTACTGGATTAAAAACTTTATTCGATATTTCAAAAGTTAATCTTGCCAAAACTTTTTGGAAAGATTTAAAAGCGTGAGAGATTTAACAGATCAACAAAAGGGATCATTGTTAGCTTTTGTAGCTGTAATATTTATAACGCCAGACTCCTTATTTATTAGACTCTCAGAGATTGACACCTGGGGTCTTGTTTTTTATAGAGGTGCAATTCCATTTATAACTGTTTTTTTTGGAATGTTAATAATCTACAAATTAAATTTTTTTAAGATACTTTTTACAAGTGGCTTTCACGGTATAATATATATAATTACTTTCAGTGTTACTAATATTACTTTTGTAGTTTCTATTCAAAACACTAATGTAGCAAATACACTTGTAATGATTGCAACTGCACCAATGCTATCAGCTATACTAGGAGCAATTTTTTTAAAAGAACCTCCTGATAGAAAGACATGGATTTCAATAATTGTCACATTTATAGCTATTATATATATTTTCTTTGACTCTCTTAAACTTGGTAACTTTTATGGGGATATCTTAGGATTTATCACTGCTATAGGTTTAGCGGTAGGTGCTGTTACAATTAGATCAGCAAAATCCAAAAATTTAGTCCCAGCTGCAGTCGTAGGGAAGCTATTTGTTGCTACTTTTGCATTATTTTTCATTGAAAGTTTTGCACTAGTAAATAAAGACCTAATTATTGTACCTTTAATGTGTATTCTTTGCGTAGCAATACCATTTGTTTTAGTGACTATTGCCCCAAGATTTATACCAGCTGCAGAGGTAAATCTTTTCTTTTTATTAGAGACAATTATAGGACCAATATGGGTTTGGTTTATCATAAAAGAACAGCCTAGTATTGAAACACTCCAAGGGGGAGTTGTTATAATCATAACAATTGCTATTCACTCATATTTAAAATTAAAAAAAAATTAATCACTGTCACAATTAAGTCTTGATTTAGTTATAGATGGCGGATAATTAGCGCGATCTTATGGATAAAGTTTTAAAAAATTCTTGGGCATTGTTTTTAGGTATGGGATTCATAATGATGGCTTATGGGTTTCAGGGATCTTTACTTGGCGTAAGAGCTGTTCAAGAAGAATTTAGTTTAACAGCAACTGGTTTCATGATGTCTGGTTATTTTGTTGGATATTTTATTGGTGCAGCAACTATTCCAAACATAGTTTCAAGAGTAGGACATATTAGAGTTTTTGCAGCTTTTGCATCATTAGCTTCTTTAATTATCTTAATACATTCAATTTTGATAAATCCATTTATTTGGTTTTTATTGAGAGTATTAACAGGAATAAGTATGGTTTGCATTTATACAGTAGCTGAAAGTTGGTTGAACGATAGATCCTCAAATAAAAATAGAGGAAGTATATTATCAATTTATATGGTCATACTGTATGGATCTATGGGAGTTGGTATGTTTCTCCTTAATTTTAGTAGCCCACAAAATTTTCAACCATTCATATTAATTTCAGTCATAACTTCAGCTGCTTTAATCCCTATTTTATTAACTAAAAAAAAACCACCTACTTTTAAAAAGATTAAAGCAATGAAACTTAAAGAACTTTATGAATCATCTCCTTTTGGAATGGTTAGTTCTTTTTTCTATGGAACTATTCAGGCAGCTTTATTTACTTTATTGGCAGTTTATGCAACCTCTATGAATTTCTCGATATTTGAAATATCTATAGTTACATTTCTTTTGGCAATTTCAGGAGCTGTTTCACAATTTCCAGTTGGAAAAATATCGGATATGTATGATAGAAGAAAAGTAATAGTCTTCTCTACTTTTGGAGCTGCACTATTTGCTATTCTCGCAATTTTAGTTTCAAGACAAATGTATCTACCCGATGGACTTGCAACAAGTAAATTTTGGTTTTATATATTTCTAATTCTTTTTTCTTTCTGTAGTTTGCCAATGTTTTCTCAAATATTAGCACATACTAACGACTATATACCAAAAGAAAAATTTGTTGCTGCAGGAGCAGGTCTTCAGTTTGTTTTTGGACTAGGTGCCATGAGTGGTCCTTTTTTATGCTCAATATTTATGGATTTAGTTGGTTCAAATGGTTTTTTTATTTTTTTATTTTTTTTCCATTCTTTAATAGGTTTATTTGGCATCTATAGAATGCGAGTAAGAGAAACAGTCGAAAATCCAGATTCTCAATTTGTAGCAATGCCACAAACTATTACACCAGCTGGAATTGAGCTTAACCCAGTAACTGAACCAATAGAAGAACCAGTTAAAGACGAAAATAGGGAAATTTAATTCAGTCTTTCTATGTGCTGAGACATTTTAGATAAAACTTGTTTTTTATTTAATTTGTCCGTTCTTATCAAAATTGCATTTTTTACTTTTATTAATGGACTATTTTTTCTTTTTTTATCCATCAAAGTTCTTTTAATCAAAGATTTTTTCACATCTTTTAAAGAAACCTTCTTCTTAAGGTCTAGCCATCTTCTATAACTAGCAACCTTAGTATTACATTTAAAGTAAAATGCTAAATCATATTTTGGATTT
>CACGKR010000042.1 GCA_902573705.1 uncultured Pelagibacteraceae bacterium | reverse complement strand
CGATAATAACAATAGGAATATTAACTTTTTTAACCTATAAAACTGATCTTGGAATATTTTTATTGGCTTCTTTCGGTTCGTCGATGGTTTTGCTTTTTGGATATTCTGAAAGTCCTTTTGCTCAACCAAAAAATGTTTTTTTTGGTCATTTAATAACAGCTTTAGTAGGTTTATTTTTTTTATACTTTGTCCCATTACCAATCTTTTTAACAATACCATTAGCAGTAGGATTTGGGGTTGGGTTAATGATCTTACTTAACGTTACTCATCCACCCGCAGGGGGAAATCCTATAATAGTTATAATAGGTAGTGTTTCATTTGATTACTTGCTAAGTCCTGTAATATCAGGATCGGTTATAATCATTATTTTTGCAATAATTGTTAACAAGTTTATTTTAAAAAAGTCATATCCAAGCCAAAAATAATTCATTGCTTGAAATCCTAAAATAATGTTAGATGCGCTAAATAAATATATAATTATACAGGAGATTAAATGAAGATATTATGCGTATTATATGATGATCCAAAGGGCGGAATGCCAAAATCATATGCACTTTCAGAATTACCTAAAATAGAGAAATATCCAGACGGAATGACTTTACCTTCACCAAAAGGAAGAGATTACACGCCAGGACAATTACTAGGATGTGTATCTGGAGAACTTGGACTAAGAAAATTTTTAGAAAGTAATGGTCATGAGTTAGTGGTGACTAATAGTAAAGATGGAGATGGATGTGAAGCTGACAAACATATTGTTGATGCTGACATAGTAATTTCTCAACCTTTCTTTCCATATTATTTAACAAAAGAGAGAATTGCTAAAGCTAAAAATTTGAAAATGGCAATCACAGCTGGAATTGGTTCAGACCATGTTGATTTACAAGCTGCAATGGATAATAAAATTGACGTTGTAGAGGTAACTTATTGTAATTCTAGATCAGTAGCTGAACACATTGTTATGATGATTGTTTCAATGGTAAGAGATTATCACAATCAACATAGGATTGTTAATGAAGGTGGCTGGAACATTGCTGATGCTGTTCAAAGATCATACGATGTTGAAGGTATGCATATTGGAACTGTTGCTGCTGGTAGAATTGGTTTGGATGCATTAAGAAAAATGAAACCTTTTGATACCCATTTACATTATTTTGATAGACACAGGCTTCCCGAATCTGTTGAAAAAGAACTTAATCTTACATTTCATGATTCAGTTGAATCTATGGTTAAAGTCTGTGATGTAGTTACAATTAATTGTCCACTTCATCCAGAAACAGAAAACTTATTTGATGATGCAATGATAAGTAAGATGAAAAAAGGAGCATATATAGTTAATACTGCTAGAGGAAAAATTTGTAATCGTGATGCCATTGCAAAAGCATTAAAAAGTGGTCAATTAAGTGGATATGCGGGAGATGTATGGTTTCCCCAGCCAGCACCTAATGATCACGTATGGAGAACTATGCCTCATCATGGTATGACACCTCATACTTCAGGTACATCTTTGACAGCACAAGCAAGATATGCAGATGGAGTAAGAGAGATACTAGAGTGTTTCTTTGATGGTAAAGAAATAAGAAATCAGTATTTAATTGTTAAAGATGGTCAATTAGCTGGTATGGGTGCTCATTCTTATAGTAAAGGATCAGCAACAGGAGGCTCTGAAGAAGCAGCTAAATATAAGAAAAAATAGATTTATATATTAAATAAAAGCGGTTTATATTGTTATAAACCGCTTTTTTTATGAATAAAATAAATTGGAATTTTGATAATACATATTTTAATCTTCCAAAATCTTTTAGAGAAAGCATTAATCCAACTCCTGTTAAAGATCCTAAAATAGTTTTACTTAATAATAATCTAGCTAAATCATTAAATTTAGATTTTTCAAAAATTGATAATAATGAATTATCAAAAATTTTTTCAGGAAATTTATTGCCTTCTGGAAGTAATTCTATAGCCCAAGCTTACGCTGGACATCAGTTTGGTCATTTTACTATGCTAGGTGATGGAAGGGCAATTTTATTAGGGGAACATATATCTTCATCCAACAAGAAATATGATATTCAATTTAAAGGTACCGGTAAAACTTCATTTTCTAGAAATGGTGATGGACGTGCAGCATTGGGCCCAATGTTAAGAGAATATATAATCAGTGAAGCTATGCACGCATTAAATATCCCCACCACTCGTAGCCTAGCAGTAGTGAAAACTGGTGAATTAGTTCAAAGAGAAAAAGCTTTACAGGGCGCAATACTTACTCGAGTTGCATCTAGTCATATTAGAGTTGGTACATTTCAGTATATTGCAGCAAGACAAAAAGAAGATGAATTAAAAACTTTATTAGATTACACAATTGATAGGCATTATCCTGAAATTAAAAACTCAAATAATCAAGCCTTAGATTTATTAAATATATTGATTGAAAGACAATGTGATTTGGTAGTGAACTGGATGCGTGTTGGTTTTATCCATGGTGTAATGAATACTGATAACATGACAGTTTCTGGAGAGACAATTGATTATGGTCCTTGTGCATTTATGGATACTTATGATCCAAAAACTGTTTTTAGTTCAATTGATCAAACTGGTAGGTATGCATACTGTAATCAACCTGCTATAACAAAATGGAATTTAGCAAGATTTGCAGAGTGCTTAGTTCCATTTTTTGAAAAAGACCAGAAAAAAGCTATTAAAATAGCCACTGAAACAATTA
>CACGKR010000041.1 GCA_902573705.1 uncultured Pelagibacteraceae bacterium | reverse complement strand
CTAAAATTGGTTTTTGATCCGTTACTTTAATTTGATCCAGCTGCATTAATGCAAATAGCAATCGATCAACCCCAAAACTAATTCCTGTTCCCGGAACATCAACCCCTCTAAATCTTGAGATAAGTTTGGCATACGAACCTCCTGAACAGATGCTACCCAACTCAATTTCCTTACCTTTGTTGTTGGTGACTTTAAAATTTAAGTTAGTCTCAACAATAAAATCTGAATAATAAGCAAGTCCTCTAACTATAGTAAAATTTGTTTTAACTTGTTTTAAACTTGTTCCGTATCCAAGAATTTCAAATACATCTTCTAATTCTTTTATTCCTTCTTGAGATAAAGGGTTTTTTAAAGTTTCTTTTAATTCTTTTAAATCTTTTATTTTTAAAAAATTTAATATTTGTACTGCTTGATTATCTGATAACTCAGCTCCTTTCGTAATAGCACCACTTTTGTCTTTTCTCTCTTTTTTAAGCAAGTCTTCAACTCCTTTTAGTCCAAATCCAGGTTTATCGAGTTTATCTATAGCTCGAATGACTTTAGTCTGCTTTTCTTCAGAAATTTTTAATTCATTAATTAGTCCTTGGACAATTTTTCTATTACTTACATTGATGGTAAATTGATCTTTGTTTAATCCACATTCTGATAAAGTACTTGATATTAGATTACAAAGCTCTGCATTTGCTTGAGCAGGATTAACATTTCCAACAATGTCAAAATCTGCTTGCATAAATTCTCTATATCGACCGTTTCCTGCTTTTTCATTTCTAAAAACATTTTGAATTTGATATCGCTTAAAGATTGATGGAAGTTTTTGGTTGTTTTGAGCGTAGAATCTTGCAAGTGGGCTTGAAAGATCGTAACGAAGAGTTATATTTTTGTCTCCATCTTCAACTGAGAAAACATTGGACATTGGATTAGCCTCATCTTCTGCCAAAAAAGATCCAATATTTTCTGCGATCTCAAACGAAGGAGTTTCAAGAGCTTCTGCTCCAAATTTAATAAAATTATTCTCAATAGCTTTTAAAAGCTTTTTTTTAAGAAGAACTTTTTTTCCCCAACGATCTTCAAATCCTGAAGGTAATCCAGGAACTAATTTATTTTCTTTATTCATTTTTTTGGTACCCGGGCTGAGAATCGAACTCAAACTTAAAGTTCCACAAACTTTCGTGCTAACCGTTACACCACCCAGGCATTCCTTATTTTTATATTATTTTTGTGTGGATTAAAATTATATTATAGATAAATAGCCTATAGGCTATGGAAACAGATTCTATGAGATCTGTTTGAAGTTACTTTAAATGTAATATTTATAATCATGTGCAATCTTTTAGACAAAAATTGTGATTATTCAACCCATAAAAGAAAAGGACGTCTTTCATTTTGTTGAAAAAAACGTCCTTTTGGAATTTTTAAACCTAATCTACTTTTTTTAGATTTACTGCTGATGGGCCTTTTGGACCATCTTCTAGTGTGAACTCAAGTTTGTCACCCTCATTTAGATACCTCATTCCAGCTTCTTTTACTGCACTTGCATGAACAAATGCATCCTTTTCTTTATCTTCTCTTTCAATAAACCCGAATCCCTTCTTGCCATTGAACCATTTTACTGTTCCTTTTAATGTACTCATCTTTTTTCTTAGTCCTTTTGTTATTTATTATAACTAGAAGTTAAATTCTTTTTGCTGAATTTCAAGATATTTTGATGGTGCCTCGGGAAGGATTCGCACCTCCGACACAAGCCTTTTCAGGGCTCTGCTCTACTCCTGAGCTACCGAGGCAAAAGTTTAACCCCTAAAGATTATTCTGCCTTTTGTAAGGTCATAAGGCGTCATTTCAACAGTTACGTTATCACCTTGTAATACCCTAATTCTATTTTTTCGTAACTTGCCTGCTGTATGAGCTGTAACTATATGTCCATTTTCTAATTTAACTCTAAACATAGCATTTGGTAATAAATCAGTTACTTTACCTTTAAATTCAAGTAAGTCTTGTTTTGACAAATCTATTTTCTCCTAATTCTTTTTATTACAGATTGAGCATGTCCTGCTAACCCCTCGTAATTTGCAAGAGTTATAACTGATGGTCCAAGACTTTCAATACCCTTTTTTGATAGATTTATGTATGAAATTCTTTTACAGAATTCATTTACATTCATGCCACTTGAATATTTTGCAGAACCATTTGTAGGCAATATATGATTTGATCCTATATTATAATCTGTCATAGCCATGACAGCATATTTTCCAATACAAATTGATCCTGAGTTTTTAATTTTTGGTAAAAAAGTCTTATAGTCTCTAATATTAAGTTCTAAGTGCTCTGGTGCAATTTTATTTATTACATCTATAATCATTTTATTAGATTTTAAATATATTAATATTCCATTTTTAATTAAACTTTTTTTAGCAATCGATAATCTTGGAATTTCCTTAAGCTGATTAGAAATTTCTATCTTTACTTTTTTTATAAAATTTTTATCTTTAGCTAATAATATACACTGGGTATTAATATCATGTTCAGCTTGAGCAATTAAATCGCTTGCTATCCACTCTGGGTTTGAAAATTTATCGCTCACTATTGTTACCTCAGAAGGACCAGCTGTCATAGCTTCAATCCCAACATCACCAAAAACTTCTTTTTTAGCTGCAGCCACATAGGCATTTCCTGGTCCAACAATTTTATCCACTTTATTTATCTTTTTTGTACCATAAGCCAAAGCTGCAATCGCAGAAGGACCACCTATAGAGTATATTTCTTTAATCTTACA
>CACGKR010000040.1 GCA_902573705.1 uncultured Pelagibacteraceae bacterium | reverse complement strand
GGAAAAAAAATAAAAAACAAGTAAATGGCTCACAAATTTATAACGAAATTTGTAAAAGAATTAATAAAATTGAAAAACAAGAAATTAGAATTGTAATTGAACAAGTTTCTGCAATGCCTGGTCAAGGGGTTACTAGCATGTTTAATTTTGGACAATCGTTTGGAATTTTAAAAGGGATTTCTTCTGCGATGCAACTGCCAATGTATTTTGTTAGGCCAGCAAAATGGAAGAAATATTTTAACTTAATAAATTCTGAAAAGGATGCAAGTAGAACAAGAGCAATTGAAATATTTCCATATTTTTCATCACAATTATCAAAAAAAAAGGATTCTAATAAGGCTGATGCTATTTTAATTGCAAGTTTTCATCACGAAACTTACAAAAAAGAGGATTAATTACAAAATATAAAGACAAATTCATGACACAATTAAGTGTGAGAACGCATTATGGAAGCTGATATATCATCTCAAGCTGTGGGTCTAGCATCAAATACAGATTTTTCTTTGCTTAGTTTATTTATTCGTGCTGATATTATAGTTAAATCTGTAATAATTATACTAATTGTTTGTTCAATTTATTCATGGGCTGTAATTATAGAAAAGTTCAGATTATTCAAAAAGATAAATGAATCTACAGAGGAATTTGAAAAAAAATTTTGGAATTCTAAGTCTGCAGAGTCTTTTTATAATAGTCTTCCAGCTAACATTGATGATCCAATGGCTTTAGTTTTTAAAGATGCAATGCAAAATTTATTAAAGAGAAAATCAAAAACTGATTTACATGATAGAATTACAACTATGCTGGAAACAGGAATTGAAAAACAAATGTCGAAATTAAGTAAAGGATATACTTTTTTAGCTACCGTAGGTTCTACAGCTCCTTTTATAGGTTTGTTTGGAACAGTTTGGGGAATTATGAATTCATTTCAATCAATTGCAATTTCAAGAAATACCAGTCTAGCGATTGTCGCCCCTGGTATTGCTGAGGCATTGTTTGCAACTGCATTAGGTTTATTGGCTGCTATTCCTGCTGTTATTGCGTATAATAAATTTAATAATGACTCTATATTATATTCAAGAAAATTAGAAAATTTTTCTAAAAGATTTCTAACTATAATCTAAAATGGCTTTTAAATTAAATCGTTCATCTAAAGAACCAATGAGCGAAATAAATGTTACTCCATTTGTTGATGTAATGTTAGTTCTCCTTATAATATTTATGGTTACAGCTCCTTTGTTAACAGTAGGCGTCCAAGTGGATTTACCAGAGAGCTCAGCAGATTCTTTACCTGAAGAGACAGAGCCATTAACGTTGACAATAAATTCTAAGGGAGAAATTTTTATTCAAGAATCTAAAGTTGAATATGAAAAAATTATTGCAAAAGTTTTAGCAGTGTCTAAGAACAGAACTGACACAAGAATTTATGTGCGTGGTGATAAAACAATTAATTACGGTAGAGTATTAGAAATTATGGGTTTATTATCAGGATCTGGTTTTACAAAAGTAGCACTTATATCAGAGCCATACAAAGAAAGGTAATTAAATTGAATAGAAGTATATTAATATCTTCTGTCTTACATCTAATAATGATTATGATTACAGCGATGAGTTTGCCTTTTTTATCAAAAAAACCAATTGATTTACCTCCTATAGTATCTGTTGAACTAATACAAATTACAGATAAAACTAATATTCCATTTGCACCTAAAGCAAAAAAGACAATTGAAAAAATAAAAGAAAAAGAAAAAAAACTTGTTTCTGAGCAAGCGCCCCCAAAAAAAGTTAAAAAAATTAAACCAGATTCAGTACCAATGCCAGATGATAAAATAAAGAAAATAGAGAAAATTAAGGAAGATAAACAAAATCCTGAAAAAATTGATACTGAAGTTAAACAAGTTTCGGAGTTTGAAAAAGACGAATTGTTTGATCCAAATAATATAGCTGCTCTTATAGACAAATCTAAAATAGAAAGTGCTGAAACTTTATATAAAACAGATAAAGTCACACAAGATCAGCAAAAGAGTGTTGATGTCAGTGGTTTATCATTAAGTGAGGAAGATGCTTTAAAAGCTCAAATATTTGGATGTTGGAGTATTCCCCTAGGTTTACCATATAATGAAAATTTACTTGTTAGAATAAAACTACAATTAAATCCAGATGGAACTGTTTCTCAATCTGAAATTTTAGACCATGCAAGAATGAACAAACCTGGTCAAGGTTTCTACAAAGTTTTGGCTGAAAGTGCATTAAGAGCAGTAAAATTGTGTCAACCTCTTCGAGTTCCTACGACAGGATATGAAAGATGGAAAGAATTGCAATTAAATTTTGATGCAAGAGAGATGCTAGAAGGGTAATATATCTCAGTGATAAGAATTCTATATTTAATTATTTTAATTTTTTCAACAACTAAGGCTAATGCTTTAATTGAGGTGGATATTACCAGAGGAAATCTCAATCCACTTCCTATAGCAGTTTCACCTTTATCTATTGATGAAAACTCAAGACAAAGTTTCAAAAAGATTTTAAAAAAAAAAAATATTGGTTCAGAAATATCTAAAATTGTAGAAAATAATCTTAAAATTTCAGGATTATTTAATCCTTTGAATAAGGATGCATTTCTTCAAGCACCTGACATTGCAAATTTGAAACCTCGTTTTGAAGATTGGAATTTAATTAAAGCTCAAGCTCTAATAACAGGTAAAGTAAATTATGTTGATGAAAAATTAAGAGTTGAATTTAGGCTTTGGGATGTTCTTGCTGGTAAAGAAATGATGGCACTTGCATTTACTACTGTTCCAAATAACTGGAGACGTGTAGGACATATAATAACAGATAAAGTTTACGAACGCCTAACA
>CACGKR010000039.1 GCA_902573705.1 uncultured Pelagibacteraceae bacterium | reverse complement strand
ATTTTTGACGAGTATTCTTCATCAAGATCGATTGTAATTTCTTCTATCGGTTCGAGTTTTTTACCAGTATCGTCTTTTTTGTATAAAACTTTTGGAGGGCTAACGGTTAATTCAAAGCCTTCTCTTCTCATTTGTGTCAGAAGAATTTCAAGCATTAATTCACCTCTTCCACTTACCACAAAGGAATCATTTTTATCGTTCTCTGAAAATGAAATTCCTACGTTATTTTGTGCTTCTTGAATCAGCCTGTCTCTTATCTGTGTGCTTGTTAATTTTTTTCCCTCTGTTCCTGCCAATGGTGAGGTATTAACTGTAATATTAATGGACATTGTTGGAGGGTCAATTGGTGTTGCTTCAATTGGTTTATTAACCTCTAAATCACATATTGTATCTGCAACGTTTGCTTTTTCTAAACCTGCAACTACAACAATGTCACCTGCCTCACCAACTTCAATGGGAACTTTTTTAGTCCCCTCATATCTGAAGATTTTTGTTAATCTTCCCTCATCCACTTTATCACCTTTTAAATTTATTGCTTTTATAGCCTGATTTGCTTTTGCAGTACCTTGTGTAATTCTACCTACTAAACTCCTACCTAAAAAATTGTCTGCATAAAGTAGGGTAGAAAGCATAGCAAACGGTTTTGACTTATCTAATTTAGCTGGTTTAACGTGTTCAATGATTTGATCTAAAAGAGGATTTAAATTTTTCCTAGGTCCATCAACTTCTTTATCTGCCCAACCAGATCTTCCACTTGCATATAAAACAGGGAAATCCAGCTGATCTTCATTAGCGTCTAAACTTACAAATAAATCAAAAGTTTCGTCTAAAACCTCATTGGCTCTCTGATCTGATTTATCTAATTTATTTATTACAACAATTGGTTTTAATCCTTGCCTTAAGGCTTTTGATAACACAAATTTCGTTTGAGGCATTACTCCCTCTGCGGAATCAATTAATAGCAAAGCCCCATCAGCCATGCTTAAAACTCTTTCAACCTCCGCAGCAAAATCTCTGTGACCTGGAGTGTCTATGATATTAATTCTTGAGTTTTCCCAATTAATTGATGCTGGTTTAGCTAAAATTGTAATCCCTCTTTCTTTTTCGAGTTCACCAGAGTCCATTAATCTTTCATCTACAACTTCATTTTCTCTAAACGATCCACTTTGTTTCATTAAATTATCAATTAAAGTAGTTTTGCCATGATCTACGTGGGCGATAATAGTGATGTTTCTGATATTGTTGTTCATAAATTGTGGCTCTTATACATTAATTCTTTGATTTGAAAACTTAAAAAAAGCGAGTATTTAGTGGATTAAGAAGGTTTAATAAAAAATTCATTTCTTGTGATTGCTTTAAAAACATATAGATATCGCAATAAAATTAAAGGCAACAAATAATCAAAACTAAATTTCAAAATAGATTTTTAAAGCATTAAATGGAAAATTTTACATCAATAAAAATAGAAGACTCATTAAAAAATTCATTATCTAAAATGAATTTTATTAAACCAACACCTATTCAAGGGATGGCTATTCCGGTTGCATTAGAGGGGAAAGATATTTTAGGTACGGCTCAGACTGGTACAGGTAAAACCTTAGCTTTTAGTATACCTCTAATAAACAAATTAATTTTAGATAAAAAAGCTTTTGCTTTAGTAATGTGTCCAACAAGAGAGCTAGCTTCACAAGTAACAGAAGCAATCAAAAGTATTGTTAGTGATAAAATCAATATTAAAACAGCCTTGTTAATTGGTGGTGAGTCTATGCAAAAACAACTTAGACAACTAAGTAATAGATCAAGAATAATAGTTGGTACACCTGGTAGAATTAATGATCATTTAAAAAGAAAAAGTTTAAACTTATCAGCGACAAAGTATTTGGTTTTAGATGAAACTGACAGAATGCTTGATATGGGATTTACTCCACAAATTGAAATGGTCTTAAAATTTGTACCTAAAAATCACCAAACTTTATTATTTTCAGCAACTCTACCTCAAAATATTATAAGAATTTCAGAAAGATATTTAAATCAACCTGAAAGAATATCTACAGGTGCTACTTCAATTCCAATTAAAAAAATTAAACAGGAGACACTCCAAGTTTTCAAAGAAAATAAGTATGACGAATTAATTAATCAATTTTTATCAAGAAAGGGATCTATTTTAGTTTTTGTTAAAACTAAAAGAAGTGCTGACAAGATGGTTAAACGTCTTAAGGAAGAAGGACACTCTGCAGACGCAATACATGGTGACCTTCGTCAAAGTAAAAGGGATCGTGTTATAAACTCTTTTAGAAAAGGTCTGAAAAGAATTTTAATTGCAACAGATGTGGCAGCAAGAGGTCTTGATATTCCATTAATTCAACACGTAATTAATTATGATTTGCCACAAGTTCCAGAAGACTATGTGCACAGAATAGGAAGAACTGCTAGAGCTGGATCAGAGGGATCAGCTTTAACTTTCTTAACTTCAGATGATAGACTTATGTGGAATTCTATTAATAAATTGATAGACCCGAATTTTAGAATATTACAAAGTGGTTTTAGAAAGAAATCAAAAAATAATAGAACAATAAAAGAGACCAAAAACAAAAAAAGAAAATTCATAGAAAAGAAAAAATTTGACTTAAAAGATAAAAAAAAGTTTTTTACAAAAAGAAGAAAAGATAGAATAGGAGAAAATAAAAAAAAAAAAGACTTTGGTTTTAAAGGAAAGAAAAAATTTTTTAAAAAGAAATATACAAAACCATTAGGATTTACTAACAACCCTAAGTACTTTGGAAAAAAACCTTTAGAAAGCTCTTCTTCCAGTGAAGAAAGACAAAGTTATATTTTTAAAGGTAAGAGAAAATTCAAAAATAGAAATAATAGACCTAAAAAATTCACCTTCAAAAAATATAATAAAAAAAGAAAAAAATTTTAAGATTTTTTAGATTTTTCTCTTTTTAACTTTCTTTTTTCTTTTAAACTTAATTTTGGTTTTTTATTTACACTTGAATCTT
>CACGKR010000038.1 GCA_902573705.1 uncultured Pelagibacteraceae bacterium | reverse complement strand
TATTCAGCCTTTTTTTGCTGATACTAATGCAGGTGGAATTGGTGTTTCACATAACGGAAATTTAACTAACTCTATATCTTTGAGAAAAAAATTAGTTGATGAGGGAGCAATTTTTTATACGACTTCTGATACTGAAACTATTGTTCAGTTAATTGCAAAATCAAAAAGAGTAAAAACAATAGATAAAATTGTTGATGCAATATTTCAAATTCAAGGAGGTTATGCTTTAGTAATGCTTACTCAAACATGTTTGGTAGGAGTAAGAGATCCTTTTGGAATAAGACCACTTGTGATTGGAAAACTCAAAAATAGTTACGTGTTAGCATCAGAGACTTGTGCTTTAGATATAATTGGAGCAAAATTTATAAGAGAGGTTGATAATGGAGAAATTGTTTTGATTGAAAATGATGAGCTGAAAAGTATCAAGCCTTTTCCAAACAAAAAGATAAGGCCATGTGTGTTTGAATATATATATTTTGCAAGACCCGATAGTATATTAGATGACAAAACTGCTTATGAGCATCGTAAAAATCTAGGTGCTGAACTTGCAAAAGAAAATGACATTGATGCTGATATCATAGTTCCTGTACCTGACTCAGGAAATGCTGCAGCTTTAGGTTTTGCACAACATCTTGGTAAAAATTTTGAATTAGGTCTTATTAGAAATCACTATGTGGGAAGAACATTTATTGAACCAAGTCAAAAAATAAGAAGTTTAGGTGTTAAATTAAAATTAAATGCTAATCAAACTACTATAAAAAATAAAAAAATAATTTTGATAGATGACTCTTTAGTTAGAGGAACAACATCTCATAAAATAGTAAAAATGTTATATGATGCTGGAGCAGGTGAAGTGCATGTAAAAATTGCTTGTCCAGAAATAAAATACCCAGATTTTTATGGTGTGGACACACCTACAAAAAAAGAATTACTTGCAGCTAATAAATCTAATGATGAAATTTGCGAGTATATTGGGGCAAAATCTTTAAAATTTTTGTCTTTAGATGGTATGTATAGAGCAATAGGTTTTGAAAAAAGAAATAAAAATTATCCACAATTAACAGATCATTATTTTACTGGAGATTACCCTGTAAAACCAATCGATGAACTCGGGGACAGTAAAATTACACAATTATCTTTATTAAGCACTGCATCAAATAATTAGATTATGAAAAAAGTAAGCTTTACAGAAATGAAGAATGGAACAAAAGATGATTATTTATTTTTAGATAAGCATGAAAAAGATTTTGCAAGTAAAACTGCCGATAGAATATTGAAGTTTATGTCAGGACTTACAGAAACTTTAGAAGGATATCAGGTCTCAAGATTAGAACATTCACTTCAAAGCGCTACAAGAGCTTATAGAAATGGTGAAAGTGATGAAATGATTGTAGCTGCATTATTACATGATATTGGAGATGAACTAGCTCCTATGAATCATTCAGAATACGCTGCTGCTATTTTAAAACCTTATGTTTCAGAAAAAACTCATTGGATAATAGAAAAACACGGTGAGTTTCAGATGTATTACTATGCCCATCATTTAGGGGGCAATAAGAATAAAAGAGATAAATATAAAGATCAAAAATATTTCCAAGATACAGTAGATTTTTGTGAAAAATATGACCAAAATTCCTTTGACCCAAATTATAAGTCATTATCATTAGATTTTTTTAAACCTTACGTGAAAAGAATTTTTTCGAGAAAGCCGTATTCTTCACTTTAAACTTTTATAAGTTATTATCTTAAATATGATTACTTCAAAAGAACATATAATCGAATATTTCAAATCTGGAATTAAAGAAAAAAAAGTTTTCAAAATTGGCATTGAACACGAAAAATTTCTATTTGAAAGTAAAAGTAATAGAAGAATTGATTACTCAAAAGTTAAGGAAATGTTTTTTGCTTTAAATGAATTCGGTTGGAGGCCTATTAAGGAAAAAGAAAATATTATAGGTTTAAATAAAGGAAATAAAAATATAACTCTTGAACCAGGAAATCAAATTGAGTTATCTGGTGAAAAACTTAATAATATTCACGAAGCATGTTCAGAGTCTCATGATTATCTATTTGAACTAAGACAAGTCACAAAAAAGCTTGATATAAATATTATAAGCACTGGTTTTGATCCAATTTCAAAACTTGATGATATCCCAACTAATCCAAAACAAAGATACAAGCTAATGACTAAGGATATGCCATTAGGTGGACAATTAAGTTTAGATATGATGTATAGAACTTGTGGAACTCAATTGAATATTGATTATTGCTCTGAAGATGACTTTTTTAAAAAATTTAAAATTGTAAATTCAATTGTTCCAATCTCGATTGCTTTATTTGCTAATTCATCAATAGTTGAGAGAAAAAAGAGCAATTATTTATCCTATAGATCAAAAGTATGGCAAAATACTTCTCGGGGAGGACTTCCAAAATTATTTTTTGAAAATTTAGATTTTGAAAAATACGCTGATTTTGTAATGGATTTTCCAATTTTATTTATTTTAGATAAACAAAATTATATCTCAGGCAATAAATATAAGTTTAAAGATTTTATGAACGGAAAAATAGATGAAATATCAAATCGCCTTCCGACTGAAAATGATCTATCTTTACACTTAAGTACTATATTTACTGAAAATAGATTAAAAAAATATATTGAATTAAGATCTATGGATACTTGCGGTTGGGATTGTCTTTGTGCAGGACCAGCATTTTTTATAGGAATATTATATGGGAATTTAGATGAAGTTTATAAGATAATCTCTTCATGGGATAAGGATAAGATAATTAATGCTTATCTAGATGCTCCTCAAAAAGGTTTCAACACTCAATTAATGGGTAAGGATCTTCTTTATTGGGCGTCAACTTTTTTAGAAATTTCAAGAAAAGGATTAGATAATAGAGATATAGTTAATAAAAGTGGAAAAAATGAAACTTTATTTTTAAATCACTTGCGAAAAATGATTGATAATAGAACAACAAATGCAGATCATATGATTAGTAA
>CACGKR010000037.1 GCA_902573705.1 uncultured Pelagibacteraceae bacterium | reverse complement strand
TCTAAAGAAAAAAAGATTGAAGAACTAAAAAAAATTGCAATTGAAACAGTAGACATCAAAGGTATTGGTTTTTATACTCTTGGATCTGCAAGAAAGAATTTGAGTGATGAACAAAAGAAAAAATATTCAGAATTATTTGAAAAATACTTTTTAAAAAGTTTTTCTAGTAGACTTGCTGAATACACAAATCCTGAAATCGATGTATTTGGAAAAGAGGTTTTGAGTGATAAATACACTATCGTTAATAGTTTGCTTAAAGGAACTTCCGAAAGACCAGAGGTCAAAATTGACTGGAGAATTTATACAAAATCAAAAGAAAACCCATTAATAAGAGATTTAATTATTGAAGGGTTGAGTTTAGCTAGAACTCAAAAAGAAGAATTTTCATCAATACTGGACTCAAATGATGGAAATATAGAAGCTTTATTTAAGACATTAAAGAATTTCGCAAATAATCAATAAGTTTAATGGTGGGCCCGCCAGGACTCGAACCTGGGACCAATACATTATGAGTGTACTGCTCTAACCAACTGAGCTACAGGCCCTTGGAATTAATTAGTTATTACAACAATTTTAAAATTCATACAAGTTAACTTTACAAATGATAGATTGTATTTTTCTAAAATTTTAGACACAAACTTTGCATTCGTTGGTAAATCCGTTGGTAAGTAATTTTTATTTTTTGGTAGTTAAAATATTCTTATATTTAACTATTCTTTTTTTTAATAATTAGTTTCTTTTCATATTTTTTTTTATTTTCTTCTTTTTCAAGGTCTAAATACTTAGACTCTAGGGTATACCAATCCCATTCATCCGTATTTATATGATCCATTCTGTTCCAGTTTTTTCTGTAATCACTATCTTCTTCATAATCCTCTATATATTCATCGTAAAATTTAGGATTATCATATTTCTCTTTTTTAAAGGCTATTCTAGCTTTCCTGAATTCAGAAAAACTCACCGATTTCCAGAAGATATCTATATTCTTAATCACTTTTAGATTGACTATTTCATCAAAATTTATTGACTTAAACGGAATGTATAAAGACTCTCCAAATTGCTGTATATTAAGATTTTCAAGTTTCTTTAATTTAGCAATTTTCTTAAAATCTAAAATTTGTGTATCAAGTTTTGGAGTATATCCTTTTTCATAATCAAAATATTCTTGTCTAGCAGCAACACTAAAACTTAATTCAAGATTCTCTAACGATAAAAATCTATTAGTGATATTATTTATTATATCTTGAATAGTAGTTTGATTTTTTATATCCACATTTACAGTTAGTCTTAGTTTTTTAATTTTATGATTTATAAAATTTATAAATTCACCACTTCCTTTATAACTAGATGATATATGTCCATCTGCATCATCTTTAAAATTTAAGTCTCCTAATCTTAAATTAATATATTCAATTTTTTTGCAATTTTTGAAAAAAGATAAATCTTGATCACAAATTTCTTTTTGTTGCTCATAAACAGTTAAATGATCATCTTTGTTAAAATGCATTACCCCCAGATTAATCTTTTTTAAATTTTCAATAGATTTTAGTTCTTTTAGATCGGAGGCTATTATTGAAGGAATTGTTATTTCCTCTAACTTACTCAAATGATGTAGCTTTGAAAGATCTACATTTATATAAGACCAGGTATCTGTGTAGTATAAATTGGTCGAATATCCTGTAAAACCTAAAGTGTGTTTGAATAATCCTTTATTATAAAAATTATCCAAATTTCTAATTTCAATTTTTTGAAGATTGGGGCAGTTTTCAAATTTTGATAATGCTACCTTATCTAAAGATTTTCTATGATGATTTTGAAAAAAATTCATTTTTAGAATTTTTAACTTTGGAAAATGAGGTAAGTCTAAATTCTCACTTTGTAAACAATCACTTAATTTTAAATATTCTAAATTCTTTATCGGTATAAATTTGTCAAATTCATCTAATTTTATATATTTTTCTTGCCATGGATTTACACCCTCAATCCAACAATGGGTAAGGTTTTTAATTTTTTCATCATTAATTTCTATATTATCTACTATCTGAGTGAAATCTGTAGGTTTTAAGAAGTCTTCTTTAGATAAATTACTATCCTTAAAATCATTTGATAAAACAAATTTTTCACTGATATTTGTTGCAACAGAAAATAACTTATCTTTTATCTTATTTATCCCCTCTTCATTATTATTAACTAACGCTCCTACAATTTTTTTGGCATTCCAATCTTTTTCTGTATATGTCATTTGATGAGAAACATGATGCAAGGAAGCACCAAAATAAATATATATCTTTTTTAAATCTATATTTGGAATTTTGTCTATTGCGGTTTTTTTGATTACTAAAATTAAACTATTTTTATCTGGTTTAAAATCAGTATCTGAAAATCCAATTATTCTAATTATCTCTTCATATATATATTTAAACAGGTGATTTAATTTAGACCATTTTTTTTCATCATCATTGATGTATTTAGGATAATGACTTTTTAAATCATCTATCTGATCATTATTTATAAATGTTTGATCGGGAAAATAGTTAGATTTATTATAAAAAATATCATCTACAACAACTACTTGGTTGACATTTTCATTTATAAATTTATCAGTCAATAAATCTAACTGTTTATCGCTTGCACCCAATATTGTGAGTTTTTCTTTTAAATTATTTATCTTTATTGAATTATAAAGATAAATTAAATGAATTTTGAAATTGTCTGAACTGTCTTTGTCATCTAGTAACTTTTTAATTTCAGGATGATAAATGAATATTTGAGTATCTTTATTATTTAATCTGAGTTCATAAATAAATTTTACTAAAAAACTTATTTGGTCTGCACTCCAATCTTCATCGCCATCATATTTATCATTTTTAGATAAATCAAAAATAATTGTTTCTAATTTATTTTGATTTTTAAATAAATGTTCCATTACATCCAATTTTTTTCCTCTATCAGCTCCAGAATTGCTAATATTTAAAAACCTAAAACATGATTTAAAAATGAAAGATGATGGATTTGATTTGATAACTTCTTCATAACTTTTATTTTTTTTGATGACATAAGGTTTGCCATATTTATAAGTATCTTTGTAATAATCAAATTCACTGATATTAAAAACATTTTTATCTATAACTATATTATTTTCTTTCAAGATATTTAAAAACTCATTATCTA
>CACGKR010000036.1 GCA_902573705.1 uncultured Pelagibacteraceae bacterium | reverse complement strand
TCCAATAGTTTTGATTGCTGGGTTAATGTGGTCTTTTGGTCCCTTAGTAGTAAGAAATATGACTGATCCACATTTAGTTCCTTGGCAGTATATTTTTGGCAGAGGATTAACAATTTTTTTAATATTAAATTTATATTTGTATTTTGAAGAGGGTATGAATTTTTATAAAAATTATAAGAAAATTGGTAAGTCAGGTATTGTTGGTGGTATAGGTCTTGGTGTTGCAATGATTTCATTTATATACTCAATAACTAACACAAGTGCAGCAGTCACACTTTTATGCTTAGCTGCTATGCCTTTTTTTACAGCTTTATTAGCTTTTTTATTTTTAAAAGAGAAAATTTCATTAAATGTATGGATATCAATTTTCATCGCTACAGTAGGCATAATAATTATGGCTTTTGGAAATGATGAGAAAAATTCTTTAATAGGATTTATTTTTGGAATTACTTCATCAATTGGATTTTCCGTATTTTCAGTTTCCCTAAGATGGAGAAAAGAAACACCAAAATTTACAACAGTCGCAATTGCTGGTTTATTTTGTGTTATATTTGCAGCATTAATAATATTAATTAAAAATCAAAGTTTTTTTTCTTCAAGTTATAATAGTACAATGTTTTCTCTACACGGAACATTAGTGTGTTTAGGGTTGATTTTATATTCTATTGGATCAAAAGCAATTCAAGCAGCAGAATTAACTTTATTATCTTTAACAGAAGTTATAGGTGGAATTTTTTGGGTATGGTTACCGTTATTTGGAATTAATGAAGTACCATCTTCTTCAACAATCATCGGTGGTTTTTTTCTTTTTATGTCGATAATATATTATAGTCTTATTATGAAATGGAATAAGAGACATATAGCTTTAAATTAAATCTTAACCTAATGAATAAAAAACAAACTATTGTAAATAGCTGGAATGAATGGGATCCACTTAAACACGTAATAGTAGGGAAAGCTGATGGCTGTTGTATACCATCTCCAGAACCCGCATTAGATGCAAAGGTACCAGAGGACTCAGATATGAAAGGAACTCATGGCCCTAGAACTAAAGATACTGTCGATAAAGCGAATGAGTTATTAAATAATTTTGCGTCGATGCTTAAAAAAAGAGGAATTCAAGTTGATCGACCTTTACCATTAAATCATAATCAAAAAATTTCTACACCTGACTGGGAGGTAGAAAGTATGTTTGGTTGTATGCCAGCACGAGATGTAATTTTAACAGTTGGTAATGAAATGTTGGAAGCCACAATGAGTTATAGATGTAGATGGTTTGAATATCTGAATTATAGACCTTTAATACAAAAATACTTTGACGAAGATAAAAATATGCGTCACGAAATAGCACCTAAACCTAGATTGACAGATTTAGACTTTAGAAAAGATTATTTATCAGACAAAATTGGTATTGAAAAAAGATTAGCTTGGATGGATAAAAAATATTTTGTTACGACAGAAGAAGAACCATTATTTGACGCTGCTGATATTTTAAGATTTGGTAAAGACTTAATTGTTCAACATGGATTCACGACTAATTTGAAAGGAATAGATTGGCTTAAAAGGCATTTTAAAGATCATAGAGTTCACACGGTAAATTTTCCTGGTGATCCTTATCCTATCCATATAGATGCAACTTTTACACCTATAAGGGAAGGTCTTATCATAAATAATCCTCAGAGAAAATTGCCAAAAGAACAAAGAAAATTATTTGAAAAAAACGGATGGAAAATTATTGATGCTGCTCAACCAGCTCATAATGAACCACCACCACTTTGTTATTCATCCGTCTGGCTTTCAATGAATGTTTTAGTTTTAGACCCAAAAACAGTATGTGTTGAAAAAAGTGAAAATTATCAAGCCGAACAGCTAGATAAATTAGGGATGGAAGTAATACCAGTAGAATTAAGAGATGCCTATGCCTTTGGAGGAGGCTTACACTGTTGTACAGCTGATGTTTATAGAGAAGGAGAATTTAAGGATTATTTTCCAAATCAATAATTAAATTATGACAATTTTTGCCTCAGATAACGTTACTACTGCATGTCCAGAAATAATGGATGCTCTTATTAAAGCAAATTCAGGAAATGTAGACTCATATGGTGATGACAAATGGTCGGAAAGTCTGAAGAAAAAAATGTCAGATTTATTTGAGACAAATGTTGAAGTATTCATAGCAGTCACAGGTACTGCTGCAAATTCTCTTGCTTTATCTGCTTTAACACCTGGATTTGGAAATATTTATTGTCATGAAATTTCACATATAAATGTTGATGAATGTGGAGCTCCTGAATTTTTTACTGGAGGTGCTAAATTAATAGCTCTAAAAGGAGCTGATGGAAAGATTACTGCTGATGATCTTCAAAAAAATATAAGAGGCTTGGGAGTAGTTCATAATACTCAACCAGCATCTGTGAGTATAACACAGGCTTGTGAAACTGGCCTTGTTTATCAATTAGATGAAGTATCAGCAATATCTGAACTAGCTCACAAACACAAAATGAAAGTACATATGGATGGAGCCAGGTTTGCAAACTCTGTAGCAACTTTAAAAAAAACTCCTGCTGAGATGACATGGAAAATAGGTATTGATGTTCTAACTTTTGGAGGGACAAAAAATGGATGTCTAGATGCAGAAGCAATAGTTTTTTTCAAACCTGAGTATGTTGGAAATTTTCCATTTTTACACAAAAGATCAGGGCAATTATTATCTAAAATGAGATTTGTTTCTGCTCAACTAGAAACATACATAACTGACAATTTATGGTTAAAAAATGCAGAACATTCAAATTCTATGGCTCAAATTTTATCAAAAGAGTTATCAAATATCGATGGTGTAAAATTATTATATAAAACTCAATCAAATGAAATATTCGCAAATTTTTCTGAAAATATCATTAATAATTTAAAAAAAAAGGGTTATTCAACTTATCAAGATGAATTAAATAATAATTCAATTCGTTTTGTTACGGCATGGAATACAACTACAGATGATATTAAGAAATTAGTATCAACTATAAACAATAAATAAAGTTTAATAAGAGTCTAATGTTTTTTATTCTTATTAATATCAAAATTCTCTAAATTTGAAGAAAAATTTTTTTCAACTATATTTTCTTTTTCTTCATATGCACGTAATTTTTCTAATTCTTTTTGTCTAAGTTTTTGTTCTCTAAGATGTTCTTGATGTTCTTTGGCTTTTTTCTCACGATCAAAATTTTCTTCCCATTCTTTTATCTTAATATATTCTAATTCTTTTTGTTTTTCCTCTTCTTCTTTAGCTAATTTAAGAGCCCGTTCTTTCTTTCTTTTTTCTTTTAATT
>CACGKR010000035.1 GCA_902573705.1 uncultured Pelagibacteraceae bacterium | reverse complement strand
TTGTTACTAGCAAAATCTAAAAATTTACTACCTGCTAATTAAATTTCAAAAGGATTTTCAATTAATATAGTGTCATCTCTTTCAGGACTTGTAGATATACTAGATATCTTTGTTCCAGTAAAATTTTCAACAGCATAAATATAATTTTTTGCATTCTCAGGGAGTTCATCTATATTTTTAATTCCTTTAGTAGATGTTTTCCAGCCTGGAAAGTTTTTATAAACAGGTTTTATCTTCAATTGATCTTCCACTGCAGCTGGCAAATAATCAATTTTTTTACCCTCTAGATCATATTGAACACACATTTTAATTTCATCTAACTCATCTAAAACATCCAATTTTGTTAATGCAATTCCATCAATTCCTGAAATTTTAATTGTTTGTCTCACTAAAACTCCGTCAAACCAACCACATCTTCTTTTACGACTAGTTACCGTTCCAAATTCCTTGCCTCTAGTGCCAAGTAATTCACCTATATCATCATTAAGTTCAGTGGGAAAAGGTCCTTGACCTACCCTTGTTGTGTATGCTTTTGTTATTCCTAACACGTAATTAATAGAATTTAGACCACAACCAGTTCCAGTTGCTGCACTTGAAGCAACAGTATTTGAAGATGTAACAAATGGATAAGTGCCATGATCTACATCCAATAGAATTCCTTGTGCACCCTCGAATAATATTTTCTTTTTCTCTCTTTTGAAATCATCAATTTTTAACCATACAGGTTGTGAAAATTTCAAAATTTCAGGAGCTATTTTTAACAGATCTTTTTTTAATTGATCTTTTTCAAAAATCTTTTTGCCTAATCCCTTTCTTATAGCATTATGATGTAATAAAACTGACTCAAGCCTTTGGTCAAGATTTTTTTCCGATCTTAAATCCATAACTCTTATTGATCTTCTTCCTACTTTATCTTCGTAGGCAGGTCCTATGCCTCTTCTCGTCGTTCCTATTTTGCCTTTACCCGCAGCATCTTCTCTTATTTCATCCATTTCTTTATGAAATGGCAATATTAAGTTTGCAGACTCAGAAATAATAAAATTTTTAATATCTACTTGGACACCTTTTGATTTTATCTCTTCTATTTCTTCGAGTAGAGCCCACGGGTCAACAACAACACCATTGCCAATTATTGAAATCTTATTTTTTCTTACTATACCAGATGGAAGCAATCTAAGTTTATAAGTAATTCCATCTATCACTAAAGTATGACCAGCATTATGACCGCCTTGGAATCTAACTACAACATCAGCTTGCTCTGATAGCCAATCCACTATTTTACCTTTTCCTTCATCTCCCCACTGAGAGCCAACAACAACAATATTTCTCATTATTTAAATCTTTTATTCATTTCCATCGAATTTAGGTGATTTACTGGTCCATGACCTTTTCCATAATTAGGGTTAGTTAATATTGCTGAATTTACATACTTAATTCCTAAGTCACAAGCTTTCTTAATACTTTTTCCACACGAGAAAAAAGTTGTTATTGCACTAGACAAAGTACATCCCGTACCATGTGTGTTTTTAGTATTATGTCTTGAACTTTTAAAAATTGTAAGATCAAATTTATTTAAGAAAATATCTTCAACTTTTTTTGATTTCAAATGTCCACCTTTAAGTAAGACATTTTTAGCTCCTAAATTTATTAATCGACTTGCTGCAAATATCATATCTTCTTTGTTTTTTATTTTTATACCTGTTAAGACTTCTGCTTCGGGAATATTAGGGGTAATTAAAGAAACATTTTTTATTAGTTTTTTTTTTAAAACTTGAATCGCCTGATTATTTATTAATTTTGCTCCACCTTTTGCAATCATTACAGGATCTAGAATTACTTTTCTAATTTTTATTTTTTTAAGTGCCTCGATTACTTTTTTAATTACATCTGATGAATGAAGCATACCAATTTTAATAGCATCAGGTTTAATATCATTAGCTGTATAGACAATTTGGTTTTTTATTTCATTAGCTGAAATAGGTATTACAGATTTTACACCTTCTGTGCTTTGTACTGTTATAGCTGTTATAGCAGTCATTGCATATGATCCAAGACTTGTTACTGTCTTTATATCAGCTTGTATACCAGCGCCACCAGAAGAGTCTGAGCCTGCGATAATCAAAATTTTAGATTTGGGTTTCAATTTAATTTATAGTTTTCATGATAATTCTTATACACTTTTTCAGCAATGTTCTATTTTTACTTTCACCCATTATTCTTATTTTAGGTTCTGTTCCAGATTTTCTAACTAAAATTCTACCCTGGTTTCTAATTAAATTTTTTGCAATTTTTATTGAATTTTTTACAGATGGCTTTTTAAGAATATCATCATTTTTTATATTAATATTTTCTAATATTTGTGGTGTTTTTTCAAATACATTAAAAAAATTACTTGCTTTTATTTTTTTGTTTAAAGCCTGAATAACTTCTAAAGCAACCAATAAACCATCACCAGTCGTTGCAAACTTTCCAAGAATTATATGTCCTGATTGCTCACCTCCTAAATTAAATCTTCTTTTTTGCATAATTTCTTTAACATATCTGTCGCCAACTTTTGCTCTTAAAAAATTAATTCTTTCTTTTTTAAAAAATTTTTCTAGCCCGTAATTAGACATCAAAGTTCCTACCACACCACCTCTTAAAATTTTTTTTTTATTCCATTGAATTGCTAAAGCAGCTATAATTTGATCTCCATCAATTATTGATCCATTCTCATCACACATTATTACTCTATCTGCATCACCATCTAGTGAAATACCTAAATTAGCATTGTGCTTTATAACTGTTCTTTGAAGTTTATTTGGAAAAGTAGACCCACAATTTTCGTTAATATTAAAACCATTCGGTTTATTACCGATTACTATTAATTTTGCACCTAGAGACCTAATCATTTTAGGAGCAGACTTGTATCCAGCTCCATTAGCACAATCTAATACTATTTTCATATTTTTTAGTTTTAAATTTTTTGGAATTTTTTTTTTAAGAATTTTAAGATATTCGTCAGTTCCTGTTTCGAGTCTTTTAACTCTGCCCAAAAGTTTTGGTTTAGATAAATGATTTTTTAATTTAATATCTATTAAACTTTCTATTTTTTTTTGAATTTTATCTGATAATTTTAATCCATCAGGACCAAACAATTTTAAACCATTATCATAAAATAAATTATGTGATGCTGTAATCATAATACCAAGATTAGCATTCATTGATTTTGTTAGCATTGCAAGACCATTTGTAGGTAATGGTCCTAGAGTATAAACATGCATGCCAGCAGATGCTAAACCAGATACTAATGCAGGTTCAAGTGCATAGCCAGAAAGACGGGTATCTTTAGCAATTATAGCAGTCTGCTTTTTTTTCTTAAGATTTGTAAAATATTTTCCTGCAGCCAATCCAAACTTAAAAAACATGTCACCATTTATATTTTCACTATTAACATGCCCTCTGATTCCATCGGTACCGAAATATTTCATTATTATTTAATTAGTTGTTTAAAAACCTTGATGCTTTGGTTGATTTCATTAACATCATGAACTCTTAATACTTGAATACCCTGCATCATTGCAAATATACTCGAACTAATAGTGCCCCCTATTCTTGATGAACTATCATTACTTAAAGACAATTCTTTTATAAATTTTTTTCTAGATATCCCAAGTAATATAGGCAATCCTAAGGAATGGTAAATTGATATATTCTTTATAATTTTCATATTATGTTTCAAATTTTTTCCAAAACCTATTCCTGGATCTAAAATAATATTATTATGATTAATACCTTTTTTTCTTAGAAATTTTATTTTTTTTTCAAAAAAATCATAGATATCTAATAATACATTTTGATATTTGGGATTTTTTTGCATTACATCGGGATTT
>CACGKR010000034.1 GCA_902573705.1 uncultured Pelagibacteraceae bacterium | reverse complement strand
AATAAGAAAAATTTGAAATTTATAGAATTTGATAAGGTCAATATTTCTTCTTCTCAATTGAGAAAAATTTGATAGGGTAAATTTTTAATGGAAAGAATCTTAGATTTAAAACATATAGTAATTAAAACCTTAGATATTAATAAAGCCGAAGATATAATAAGTATTGATCTTAAAGATAAAAGTTCAATGGCAGATTATATGATTATTGCTAGTGGTACCTCCTCAAGACATATTCAATCACTTTCTGAACAAGTTTTACAAAAGTTAAAAGACAATGGTATCAAAGAATCGAAAATAGAAGGTAAAGATAGTAGTGAGTGGAAGCTAGTTGATGGAATCGATTTAATCGTTCATATTTTTCATCCTGAAAAAAGAAAATTTTATGAACTAGAAAAAATGTGGTCAGAGTTAATACCTAAGGAGAAGCTAATAATATGAAAAAAAAAAATTTTACTATTTTTCTATTTTTATTTTGGAATATTTTAACACAAAATATTTATTCTTCTGAAATTGATGTTTATCAGAAAATTGATTTATTTGGTGAAGTTTTAGATAAAATTAACAAGGAATATGTTGACGAAATAAATCAGTCCGAAAGTATGGACTCAGCAATTAATGGTCTACTTCAATCATTAGATCCATACTCTGCTTATATGTCTCCAGAGATATTTAATGAAATGCAGACTGAAACAAGTGGTAAATTTGGAGGACTTGGTATTGAAGTAACAATGGAGTCGGGTGTTGTAAAAGTGATAACTCCTATAGATGACACGCCTGCATCTAGAGCCGGTGTAAAAGCAGGAGATTATATTATTAAAATTGATAATATCCAGGTTCAAGGTAAATCGCTTGGTGAAGCAGTAGAATTGATGCGAGGACCAGTTGGGTCTGGAATTGAAATTACAATCAGAAGAAGAGGATTAAAAAAAGCACTTACATTAAGCATAGTTCGAGAAATAATTCAGGTAAAATCTGTTAAAGCTGATCTTTTAAAAAAAAATATTGGTTATTTGAGGCTTACCTCATTTAATGAAAATAGTGGTGATCAAATTAAAAAAGAAATACAAAAATTAGAAAAAAATAAAAATTTAAAAGGTTATATTTTAGATTTACGAAATAATCCTGGAGGCTTACTTACTCAAGCAATAAAAATTTCAGATTATTTTTTAGATAATGGAGAAATTGTTTCTACAAAAAGTCGAAAAGCCTCTGAAAATAGAAAGTGGTTTGCAAAAAAAGGTGATTTGATAGATGGTAAGGCCCTGATTGTTCTTATTAATTACGGTTCAGCTTCAGCATCAGAAATTGTTGCGGGTGCATTGAAAGATCACAAAAGAGCAATATTGCTTGGTGAAAATAGCTATGGTAAGGGTTCTGTTCAATCTATAATTCCTCTTAAAAATAATGGGGCTATAAGATTAACAATAGCTAAATATTACCTTCCATCAGGTAAGTCAATTTCAGAAGTGGGAGTTTCACCTGATATTGAAATTAATGAGAGCTCAGATAACTTTAAGATTAAAACTGAGTCTGATAATCAATTAAATTACGCTATTAAATTATTTAACGGCTAAAATGAAAGAAAGATTTAAAGATCTACCTCTTAGAATTGGTGTAGGTATAGTCTTAATAAACCGTGAGAACAAAGTTTTTGTTGGTAAAAGAATTGATAATCCTCAAAATTTTTGGCAAATGCCTCAGGGAGGTGTTGATGAAGGAGAAGATCTTATTTCTGCAGCCTATAGAGAATTAGAGGAAGAGACAAGCATAAAAAATGTAAAGCTTTTAAAAGAGCTAGATGGCACTACTACATATATATTACCAGATCATTTGCTTGGTATTATATGGAAAGGAAAATATAAAGGACAAAAACAAAAATGGTTTTTAATGAGATATTTGGGAGATGACAAAGAAATAAATGTAAAAACAAAAAAACCTGAATTTTTAGATTGGAAGTGGATTGAGTTAGAATTGATTACTGATGTAGTGGTTAATTTTAAATTTAATGTTTATAGACAATTAAAAGACCAAGTAAAAAAAATAATTAATTAAGAGATTTTAAAACTTCTATCTTTTGATCTGCTAAGTATTTTGATTGATCATTTATATCTGATTTATTAGACTCTTCTTCTGCTAATTTTAATAAATCTTGTAGCTTATTTTTTTCTATTTCGTTTAAATTAAAAATAGAGCTAGTTAAGATAGATAAATTGTTATTTTTAAATTCAACTATTCCATCCTCAACGTAAAACTTCTCCTCTTTGGACTTTGAATGAATTGTAATTATTCCTGGCTTTAAAAAAGAAATTATTGAAATGTGATCTTTAAGTATTCCCATCTCACCTTCAAAAGCTGGAACTACGACTTCTGTTACATCTTCTTTTGAAAGAAAAGATTTTTCAGGATTAACTATTTCAACTTTAAATTCTTCACTCACTAAGCTGCTGCTTCCTTTTCCATCTTCTGAGCTTTTTCTATTGCTTCCTCAATAGTACCAACCATGTAAAATGCTGCCTCAGGAAGATGATCATATTCACCTTTGCAGATTGCATCGAATCCCTTGATTGTTGATTCTAAATCAACAAGTTTTCCTGGTGATCCTGTAAAAACTTCTGCTACAAAGAACGGCTGAGATAGAAATCTCTGAATTTTTCTAGCTCTTGCTACAACCAATTTATCTTCTTCAGATAGCTCATCCATACCTAAAATAGCTATGATATCTTGTAATGATTTATATGACTGTAGTATTCTTTGTACGTCTCTTGCCACTCTATAATGTTCATCACCAACAATTCTAGGATCTAGAATTCTTGAAGTTGAGTCTAGTGGATCAACAGCTGGATAAATTCCAATCTCAGCTATTTGTCTTGAAAGAACTGTTGTTGCATCCAAGTGAGCAAAAGATGTTGCTGGTGCTGGATCAGTTAAATCGTCAGCTGGCACATAAATTGCCTGAACTGAAGTAATTGATCCTTTATTTGTTGTTGTAATTCTCTCTTGAAGATTACCCATATCAGTTGCTAATGTCGGTTGATAACCAACTGCTGATGGTATTCTTCCTAAAAGAGCAGAAACCTCTGAACCAGCCTGGGTAAATCTAAAAATATTATCAACAAAGAAAAGTACATCTTGACCTTCTTGATCTCTAAAGTATTCAGCTACTGTTAACCCAGTAAGTGCAACTCTAGCTCTAGCTCCTGGAGGCTCATTCATTTGTCCGTAAACTAAAGCAGCTTTTGATCCAGGTCCATCTTGTTTAATAACCCCAGATTCCATCATTTCATGGTAAAGATCATTTCCTTCTCTAGTTCTTTCTCCTACGCCTGCAAAAACTGAGAATCCACCGTGAGCTTTTGCAACGTTATTAATTAATTCCATAATTAAAACTGTTTTTCCTACACCAGCACCACCAAATAATCCAATTTTTCCTCCTTTTGCGTAAGGGGCAAGTAGATCAATTACTTTAATACCAGTCACAAGTATTTCAGTTTCAGTTGATTGATCATTAAATTCAGGGGCAGCTCTATGAATTGGCCAACTTTCTTTAGTTTTAACTTCCCCTCTTTCATCTATAGGTTCTCCAATTACATTTATAATTCTTCCAAGAGTTTCAGGACCAACAGGAACTTGGATTGGAGCATTTGTATTAGTCACGACGTCACCTCTTTTTAATCCTTCAGTGGCATCCATTGCAATTGTTCGCACTGTAGTTTCACCCAAATGTTGAGCGACTTCTAGAACTAGCCTGTTGTCTCCATTTTTACATTCTAATGCTGTCAAAATTTCTGGAAGTTCTTCATCAAATTTAACGTCTACTACTGCTCCAATAACTTGTGTAATTATTCCTTTGCTCATAATTATAAACTTTCCGCTCCTGATATGATTTCTATTAGTTCTTTAGTAATTGCTGCCTGACGACTTCTATTATACTCAATAGTAAGTTTATCAACCATTTCACCTGCGTTTCGGGTTGCATTATCCATTGCACTCATTCTAGATCCTTGTTCGCTAGCTGAATTCTCTAACATTGCTTTAAATATTTGTGTAGAAATATTTTTTGGCAATAAGTTGTTTAAAATTTCATCTTCATCTGGTTCAAATTCATAACTTTCATCTGAGCTATTTTCATCTTGTTCATTGTTTAGAGGTATGATTTGTTGCACTTGGGGTATTTGGGTAATCACGTTTTTAAATTGGTTATAAAAAATTGTACAGATAT
>CACGKR010000033.1 GCA_902573705.1 uncultured Pelagibacteraceae bacterium | reverse complement strand
AGCTGAAATTAGTAAAAAAATTTTAGATCAATCAAAAGATTGGGCTATTATAATTGCAGAAGAACTTAAATACATTGGTACATTATGTGTAGAATTTTTTATCGATAGAAATGAAAATCTATATGTAAATGAAATTGCACCTAGAGTTCACAATTCTGGTCATTTAACTATTAACGCTTATAATGTAAGTCAATTTGAAAATCATGTAAGAGCTGTATGTTCACTTGAAAAAGTTGCATTAAAAAAGTTATCTAATGCTAAAATGGTAAATTTAATTGGTAACCAAATAGAACCTTATCGAAAAAATTTTAAATTAGGTAAAAACGAATTTTTTTTTGATTATCTTAAGAAAGAGATAAAGGAAAAAAGAAAAATGGGTCATATAACAACTCTATTATAAATGCTAAAATCAATTGAAGGTAATTTTAATGATCCAGAAGTCGATGAACTTTTGAAAAAACATTTTATTGAACTAAGAGCAGCATCTCCTGAAGGAAGTGCACATGTTTTAGACGTAGCAGGTTTAAAAGTTCAATCTATAAAATTTTGGAGTTTATGGGAAAATAAAAAATTATTTGGTTGTGGTGCCTTAAAATTTTTAGATAATGCTCACGGAGAATTTAAATCAATAAGAGTTCACGACGATTTTAGAAACAAAGGAAATGGTATAAAAGTAATAGATCATTTAATTGGTGAGGCTAAAATACTTAATATCAAAAGAATTAGTATTGAAACAGGAGCAAGTGATTTTTTTATTCCTGCCCGAAAATTGTTCAAAAAATGTGATTTTGAGGTATGTAAACCATTTGCACACTATAAAGAGGACATAAACTCTATCTATTTAACAAAACTAATAAGCAACTATTAAGACAAAAATAACTAGAAGATATCAATTTTGTTGACAAAACCCTTATAATTATAAAGAAAGCTGAAATTACTTAATTATAAGTAATAAATTAATATAACAAAAAGTAAGAAGAAAAATATGAGTCTACAAGGAAAAGTAAAATGGTTCAATCCGACCAAAGGTTTTGGTTTTATTGAAAGAGAAGATAAAGAAAAAGATGTGTTTGTACATGTTTCAGCAGTAAGAGATGCTGGTATGAACGGTTTAGATGAGGGTCAAGCTTTGACTTTCGATGTTGAAGATGGTCCTAAAGGTCCTTCAGCAGTTAACTTAAAAACTGCATAATTTTCACAATATCATTTATTGGCTACAAAATAATAAGTTCTTTTTTGAAATAAATATTTTTTAGCCAATAAACATCTGTTTAATATATTAATATTTTTATATGATTGGTATTCTAGGAGGAATGGGGACTCAAGCTGGCCTTGATTTCTGTAATAAGCTTGCAATTTTAAATAGAGGAAAAATTGATCAAGAATATCCACTTTTTTTACTTTATAATAAATCAAATATTCCAGGAAGACCTGAGTCTATTGGCGTTCAAACTGGAAATATATCTAATAGATTAAAAAATAAAAAAAGTGAAAAAAAATACTTAATAGTTCTCAAAAGTTTATTAAAGGGTTGCCAATTATTAAAAAAAAGCAATTGTAAGTTTATTGTTATACCATGTAATACAGCCCACTATTGGTATAACGATCTTAAAAAGAAAACAAATTTACCTATAATCAATATGCCAGAGGAGGTATTTAAGTACACAAAAAAAAAGTGTAAAAAAAATTCATTAATTGGGTTGCTTTGTACTGAGGGTACTTTAAAGACAAATGTATATGGTAACTTTTTTAACAAAAGTTATAAATTGGTTTATCCAAACAAAATGATTCAAAAAAAAAATGTTAATAAAGCTATTAATTTTGTTAAGATGGGAAAAGTAAAATCTGCAAGTAAAATTATAAAACCTGCAATAGACTACTTAGTAAAAAAAAAATGCAAAAAAATTATTCTAGGTTGTACGGAACTTCCAATAGCAATATTTGCATTTAAATCTTTCAAAAAAATTAAATCATCGAAGACTTTTTTAGACCCTAATCTTATATTAGCTGACGCTGCTATGAGAAAATATAATAAATAAAATGAGTTCTAAGGAAAAGCCTTATGTTTTATTTGTAGCAGAATTAATTTATTTTGAAATCTGTGAAATAAAAAAAAAAAATCCATCTTTAAATAATGTAGATGCAATTGAAGCTTTTATAGGATCTGCGACCTATAATAAAATAAGCTCTGGAAAATTCCATGACGAGTGGTTTAAAAAATTAGAAAAAAATAAATTTATTGATCCAAAAACAAAAAAGAAAATTCCAAAAGAAACAATCCGATTATTACAAGTTCAAAAAGATATGGTGATAAAACAATTGATACAATTTCCAGATTTATATTTTGCTAAAAGTCATTATCCTTTGGAGTTATCTCAACGAGCTTTTGATCATTTATGGAGAATGTGTGAAAGTTATGAATTATGGTGTAATGAAACTAGACAATCAGAATTGATAATTCTAAATATTATTGATTAGACAGTATTATTAAACTACCTGTTTTTTCTATTTTATTTTTAACTAAATTGTAAAAATCATCACTTTCAAGAGTTTGTTTTTGTATATTTTTTTCAATTTCTAGATTATTGATTGCAATCTTTTGTAAATTTTCAATAGGTGTTTTTCCTGTATAGTGAGTTACTAATTCATTTGAACTGTAAGTTAAACTTGCTTGAAGAATATTGCCAGTAGAAGTTAATGTATATGTTGGTCCAATAAGAGCAGTTGGAGATGTACAAGCTCCTAAAAAATTAATTATAAAAAATCCAAATAATATTTTTTTATGAATCATGGTTTATCGAATCCTACAGATTTGATGATACAACTCAAGATAGAATTAAAAAACATATACATCATGCTAAATCTAACTAAATTTATCAATCTAATGTAAGGTTAAATCATCTATAAAACCTAAAATGATCAGAGTTTATCCATTTATATTTATTTTACTTTGGTCATCAGCTTTTATTACAACAAAGCCAATTATAGATAACAGTAATCCTTTTATGGCCTTGGGATTTAGATTTTTTTTTGTGGCTATAGGTTTTTATTTATTTTCTGTTTACACAAATCAATCAATAATCATTAAAAAAAGAAGTTTAATTGAATCTGTTTTGAGTGGAGTTCTTTTTCATGGATTTTATTTAGGTGGAGTTTTTTATTCTATTTCAATTGGTATGCCGACAGGGATAGCTGCATTAATAGTCACTCTTCAACCTATCTTAACCAACGCATTGAGTGGGCCAATACTTGGAGAGAAAGTAACTTTAAAGCAATGGATAGGTGTTTTACTTGGTTTTATGGGTGCAGCACTAGTGTTAGGTTTAGATATAGGTTCTCAAATACCTTTATTAGGATTAATTGCAACTATCATTGCATTAATTGCAATTACTACATCAACAATTTGGCAAAAAAAATTAAGTAATAATTTACCATTGTCTGTAAGTAACTTTTATCAAGCTATTGGCGGATGTTTGTTTCATGTCATTATAATTATACTTTTTGCTGAACCATATATCAATTTCACTAAAACATTTATTATTGCAATGAGTCATCAAATATTTTTAGTATCATTTGGGGCTTTTACAATACTCATGTTTTTAATTAAAAAAAATTCTGCGAGTAAAACAGTTTCTATTTTTTTTCTTATTCCAGCAACATCAGCTTTTATGGCTTGGATTTTTTTGAATGAGAATTTAACCAATTTAGATCTTCTAGGTTTTTTAATAACTTCAATAGGTGTTTATATCGCCACAAGAGATTGAAATTTATTACATTGACTTAAAACCAAACTCTAATGATGCATCAGTAATTGAATGATATAAAGACTCTCCAAAGCTTCTTAAAACAAACAATCTTACTTTATCAGGGTTATCACCAAGCATATCTATTGTAAATGTTATTCCATTATATATGGAATTTATTGAATTGTTTTTTTCTAAAATATTAAAATTAAAAGGACATCCTTTTTTTAAAATTTCCTTTACGTTTTGACCCTCTATTTCAATAATAGCTCTTGAATGAGACAAATCTGTTACAGCAAAATCTGTATCTTTAAAGTTTTGTAGAATATTTTTTAGTAAGTCTTTTTTTGTTGAAACAAGAAGCCAGTTTTTCGGTCCATTCCATAAAATTCTTGTATTATCATTGCTAGCAACTTTAAGTGATTTATTTTGTAATTTTAAACCATCAATATCAATACTTTCGGATAATTTTGTAGAATTTTTATATTGAACTATTTGAACAATCAAT
>CACGKR010000032.1 GCA_902573705.1 uncultured Pelagibacteraceae bacterium | reverse complement strand
TAAAGCATCCTCAACTCTATCTTTTCTCTCTTTAACTTCAACTTCAGTAGCACCACCAACTTTAATTACGGCAACACCACCAGCTAATTTAGCTAATCTTTCTTGAAGTTTTTCTTTATCGTAATCTGAAGTTGTTTCATCAACTTGTTGTTTTATTGATGAACATCTAGCTTCAATATCAGCTTTTTTACCACTACCATTTACGATGGTACTATTATCTTTATCAACTTTAACTTTTTTACAAGAACCAAGGTCATCAAGTTTTACGTTTTCTAATTTTATGCCTAAATCCTCAGAGATAACTTGTCCACCAGTTAAAATTGCAATATCTTCAAGCATTGCCTTTCTCCTATCGCCAAAACCTGGAGCTTTTACAGCAACAACTTTTAAACCACCTCTTAGTTTGTTAACTACTAGGGTTGCTAAAGCCTCACCTTCAACATCTTCAGAAATTATCATTAGTGGTCTACCAGCTTGTACAACTGCTTCTAAAAGTGGAACCATTGGTTGTAGATTTGTTAATTTTTTTTCGTGTAAAAGGATAAAAGGATTTTCTAGTTCTGTTGTCATTTTATCACTGTTAGTAATAAAGTAAGGAGATAAATATCCTCTGTCAAACTGCATACCTTCAACTACATCAAGCTCAGTTTCAATCCCTTTATTTTCTTCGACTGTAATTACACCTTCATTACCAACTTTCTGCATTGCTTTCGAAATCATTGTTCCTATTTCTTTATCACCATTTGCTGAAATTGTTCCTACTTGTGCTATCTCATCACTATCTTTCACTTTTTTTGCTGATGAAACAAGATTTTGTTTTACTACTTCAACCGCAGCATCAATTCCTCTTTTAACATCCATTGGGTTCATACCTGCAGTTACATATTTAACACCTTCTCTTACTATTGCTTGAGCTAAAATAGTTGCAGTTGTTGTACCATCGCCTGCTTCATCATTAGTCTTGCTAGCAACTTCTTTTACCATTTGTGCGCCCATATTTTCAAATTTATCTTCAAGATCAATTTCCTTTGCAACAGAAACACCATCTTTAGTAATTCTTGGAGCACCATAAGATTTATCCATCACTACATTTCTTCCCTTAGGTCCCAAAGTAACTTTAACTGTATCAGCAAGTATGTTTACTCCTCTAATCATTGCTGCTCTAGCTTCTGCATCAAATTTTACAACTTTTGCCATTTTATTTTCTCCTTTAATTTATATTACTTACTTGAAATACCCATAATGTCTGACTCTTTCATTATGCTATATTCTTTTCCATCAATTTTGACTTCAGTTCCTGACCATTTTCCAAATAAAACTTTATCTCCAACTTTAACATCCATTGGAATTGTTTTACCATCTTCAGTTTTTGCGCCACCACCAACTGCAACTATTTTTCCTTCTTGAGGTTTTTCTTGAGCTGTATCAGGTATTATTATTCCTCCAGCAGTTTTTTCACTGCCATCTAATACTTCTATTAAAACTCTATCATGTAACGGTCTAAATTTCATAAATTCTCCTTATTAATATGGTCTTCATATAGAGATTGGCATTACTATTTCAAGATATAGTTAAAAATAAGTTAGTTAAAAAATAAAGGAATTTCAGGGTTTTATGGTTTATAGATAAATCTGATGACTAAAAATTTAGACAAAGAGGGGCTAAGCTCCATAGTAGACAATTATCAATTGTTTTATGTAGATTTATGGGGGGTAGTTCACAACGGAGTTTATTTACATGATGGAGCAATAAAAGCTTTAAAAGAAATTACAAAAAAGAGAAAAGATTATATTTTACTCACAAATGCCCCAAGACCTAATCATGCAGTTAGATCTTTTTTAGAAAAATTAGGTATGGAAAAAGAAATTAGAAATCATGTTTTTACTTCTGGTGAGGCAGCTCTTTTATATTTAAAAAATAATTTATTTAACAAAATTTTTTTTCATGTAGGACCCCCAAGAGATTTTGATTTATTTAAAGATTTTAAAAATATGAAATCAGACCAAATAGATAAATGTGATTATATCTTATGTACAGGATTATTTGATGACCAAAATAATGACTTAAAATATTACAAAAATTTATTTGAAAAAAATATTGAAAAAAAGATGATTTGTACAAATCCAGATTTAATCGTTGATAGAGGAGATATCAGAGAATTTTGTGCAGGCTCTGTTGCTATGGTATTTGAAAAGATGGGTGGAGAAGTCGTCTATTTTGGAAAACCCTATCCAGAAGTTTATAATCAGTCTATAGATAATAGTAATAAAAAGATTCTTTCTATAGGTGATAATTTAAATACAGATATTAAGGGAGCAAATCTTTTGAATTATGATTCTCTAATAATTTCAAATGGTGTCCATAAAAATGAAATTGAAGAAGAAGGAATTGAAAAAGTTGCAAAATCTTATGAGGCAATTTGTAATTATATTCAATCAGAACTCAAATGGTAAAATCAGTAAGAATATATAAAAATTTTAATATTGATATTCCACATAAAAATTCAATTATCTTGGTCGGAAACTTTGATGGAATTCATAGAGGCCACCAAAAATTATTTTCATTAGCTAAAAAATATAAAAAAGAATATTCATCAAAAATAGGAGTTCTAACTTTCGAACCTATGCCAAAGATGTTTTTTAACAAAGAATTAAAAAATTTTAGAATATCTAGCTTGCAACAAAAAATAAGTTATCTTAAAGATCTAAATGTTGACTTTGTTATTACAAAAAAATTTGATCAAAAATTTTCAAAAATAAAATCAACAACTTTCATAACAGAGATATTAGGAAAAAAGGTAAAACCAAAATTTATTTTTGTTAGTAATAATTTTAAGTTTGGAAATAAGAGAGAAGGTAATGTTGGACAATTAATTAAATTTGAAAAATTATGTGGTTATAAGGTGATCAAGCCACAACCATTATTAATAAATAAAAAAATAGCCTCATCATCCTTAATAAGAATTTTGTTGCAAGAGGGAAAACTTGAAAAAGCTAACAGAATTCTTAACAGAAATTGGTCTGTTTATGGAAAAGTTCAAAAAGGAAAACAACTAGGAAAAAAAATAGGATTTCCAACCGCAAATATAGATATTCAAGATTATGTTTTAGCCTGTCCAGGTGTATACGCGGTAAGAGTTAAAAGGATAAATAAAGATAATTATTTTAAAGGGATCGCTAATTTGGGTTATAGACCAACATTTAATGGAAAAAAAATATTGCTAGAGGTTCATTTATTTAATTTTTCTGGAAATCTTTATAATAAGTATTTAACAGTAGAATTTAAAAAATTTATAAGAAAAGAAAAAAAATTCAAAAATGTAGACCAACTTAAAAAACAAATTCAAAATGACTTATTAAAAGCAAAAAAATAAAATGAGTAAATCCCAAATTAATCTTCCTAAAACAGCCTTTTCGATGAAGGCTAATTTACCAATTAGAGAACCTGAAATCTTAAAACTTTGGAAAAATATAAATCTTTATGATGAATTGAGAAAATCAAGAAAAGGAGAGGAAAAATTTGTACTTCATGATGGTCCACCATATGCAAATGGAAATATACATATGGGAACAGCTTTAAATAAAATTTTAAAAGACATAATTGTGAGATTTCATCAAATGAATGGAAAAGATTCAGTATATGTTCCAGGATGGGACTGTCATGGATTACCAATAGAATGGAAAATAGAGGAACAATATAAAAAAAATAAAAAAGACAAGAACGAAGTACCAATTGTTGAATTTAGAAAAGAATGTAGGTCCTTTGCAGAAAAATGGATAGATGTTCATAAAGATCAATTTAAAAGATTAGGAGTTGTTGGAGATTGGGATAATTATTACTCTACAATGAGTTTTGATGCCGAAGGCCAAATTGTTAGAGAGCTTGGAAAGTTTTTAAAAGAGGGTAGTTTGTATAGAGGTTTTAAACCTGTTTTATGGTCTACTGTTGAGAAAACCGCTTTAGCAGATGCAGAAGTTGAGTACCAAGATCATAAGTCAGATACTATATACGCCTCTTTTCCTGTTAAATCATCAAATATCAAAGAGTTAGATAATAGTGAAATAATAATTTGGACAACTACCCCATGGACTATCCCAGCAAATAGGGCTTTAGCTTATAATGAAGGCTTAGACTATTTATTAGTAGAAATTAATGATGATGGTGATTTTAAAAATAAAAAAATAGTTCTTGCAGATGCTTTATTAGAGTCTGCAATGAAAGATTGTAAAATTGAAAAATTTAAAAAAATAAAAAAATTCAAAGGCAAAGATTTTAAAGGCACAATATGTTGTCATCCATTTTTCAAATTAGGTTATGACTATGAAATACCCATGTTAGAGGCACGTTTTGTTACAACAGAACAAGGAACTGGGATTGTACATTGTGCGCCAAGTCATGGCCCTGATGATTTTAATTTGTGTATAAATAATGGAATTAAAGCA
>CACGKR010000031.1 GCA_902573705.1 uncultured Pelagibacteraceae bacterium | reverse complement strand
ATACTCACCATCATTATGATCATGTTGGTGGAAATCTAGAACTTAAAAAAAAATATAATTCGAAAATTGTTGGATTCAAGAATGATAAAAACCGTATTCCAGGAATTACTGATTTTGTAGAAAATAATCAAATTTGGAAAGGTGATAATTTTGAGGCAAAAGTTTTTCATGTTCCAGGTCATACTTCAGGACACATTGCTTATTATTTTTATAAAGAAAAAAAAATTTTTACAGGTGATACTTTGTTCTCTTTAGGTTGTGGTAGAATTTTCGAGGGAACTCACGAAGAAATGTATAAATCTTTAAATAAAATAAAGAAACTATCTAAAGATACTAAAGTTTACTGTGGGCATGAATATACTTTACAAAATGCAAAATTTTGCATCAACAATGACTCAAAAAATTTAAATTTGAAAAAAAAATTAATTGAAATCGAGGAAAAATTAAGAAAAGGTTTACCAACTATTCCAACTATTTTGAAGGACGAAATTGAATGTAATATATTCCTAAAAGCAAAAGATTTAGAAAGCTTTTCAAAATTAAGAGATTTAAAGGATAATTTTTAAGTTATAGAGCTTGACTAAAATAAACCTAAGACTATATTGCGTTTACAAATTTTTACATTAACATATGTCATATGCAGTAATACAAACAGGTGGTAAACAATATAAAGTAAAGTCTGGAGAGATTCTTAAGATTGAAAAATTGCGGGACTCTAAAGCTGATACTAAAATAGAATTTGATGAAGTTTTAGCTTATGGAGATAGCAAGTTGATCGAAGTTGGAGCTCCGATTGTTCAAGGTGCAAAGGTCGAGGCTAACTTAATTAAAAATAGTAAAAATAGAACTGTTCTAATTTTCAAGAAACGGAGAAGACAAAACTCAAGAAGAAAAAATGGACACAGACAAGAATATTCTATGATAAGAATTAATAAGATTTTTTCAAAAGACGGTAAAGTATTTTCTGAAGCAGAAAAAGTTTCTAAACCTTCAAAAAAAAAAGAAGCTAAAAAGGAAGTAAGTAAATAATTAGGAATAAGTTATGGCAACAAAAAAAGCAGGTGGATCATCTAGAAACGGACGAGATAGTGCTGGTCGTAGACTAGGTGTAAAAAAATATGGTGGTGAGACAGTTATACCTGGAAATATAATTGTAAGACAAAGGGGAACTAAAATATTCCCTGGAGAAAATGTAGGAATGGGCAAAGATCATTCAATTTTTTCAGTAATAAAAGGTAAAGTAGTTTTTAAAAAAACTAAATCAGATAGAACTTTTGTTTCAGTAAAACCCAATTAATAGTACAACTTTAAATTAGCGTTGTATTATGAAATTCTTAGATCAAGTAAAAATATATATTAAAGCCGGTAACGGTGGGGATGGTTCTCCAAGTTTTAGAAGAGAGAAATTTATCGAATACGGTGGACCAGATGGAGGCGATGGAGGCAGTGGTGGTTCAGTGATACTAGAATCTGAACAGAACCTTAACACTTTAATTGATTATAGATACCAGCAACATCATAAAGCAAAAAGAGGAGAAAATGGGTCAGGACAAAATCGTACAGGAAAAGGTGGAGAAAATTTAATATTAAAAGTTCCTTTAGGCACACAAGTTTTTGAAGAAGATAACAAAACTTTAGTTTACGATTTCACAAAGGTTGGTGAAAAGTTTATTGCCGCATGTGGTGGTAAAGGTGGCTTAGGAAATACAAGATTTAAAAGTTCAACAAATAGAGCACCGAGAAAGTATACAAAAGGAACTCTTGGTGAAGAATTTATAATATGGCTTCAATTAAAAACTATTGCTGATATTGGTATTATCGGTTTACCAAATGCTGGAAAATCAAGTTTATTAGCTGCGATTACAAATGCTAATCCTAAAATTGCCAATTATCAGTTCACGACTTTAAATCCAAACCTAGGTGTAGCAACTTATGATGATAAAGAAATTACCATAGCTGATATTCCTGGTTTAGTAGAAGGAGCTCATAAAGGAACAGGACTTGGAATACAATTTTTGAAACATATAGAGAGATGTAGGTCTCTTTTACATATGATCGATGTAACAAATGAGGATTTAAAAAAAAGTTATAAACAGATAAAAAATGAGTTAAAAAAATATAGTGCTAAACTTTCAAAAAAAAAAGAGCTAGTGGTTTTAAACAAAGTTGATTTAATTGATGATAATGAGGTGAAAAAGATAGTTAAAGAATTCTCGAAAAATATAAAATCTGAAGTTATTACATTGTCGACATTAGAAAAAAAATCTATTTCTAAAATTAAAGGTAAACTAATATCTTATGCATCTTAAAAATTCGAAGATAATTGTTATCAAAATTGGTTCATCTTTATTAGTTGATTCAAATAAAAAGATTAGAAATAAATGGTTTTCTAATTTTGCAAAAGATATTAAAAAATTAAAATTAAGAAATAAAAAAATTATTATAGTTAGTTCTGGTGCAATAGCCTTAGGATGCAAAAAAATGAATTTTAATAAATCACGACTTAAACTTGATAAGAGTCAAGCAATAGCTTCTATTGGTCAAATAGAGCTGATGAATTTATTCACAAAAACATTCTCTAAATATAAATTAAATATCTCACAAATTTTATTAACTTTAGACGATACCGAGGAAAGGAGAAGATCTATAAATGCAAAAAGAACTTTTGAAAATTTATTTCGACTTGATTACATACCAATAGTAAATGAAAACGATACTATTGCTACTTCAGAAATAAAGTATGGAGATAATGACAGGTTGGCATCTAGAGTGGCACAAATAACTAATGCTGATACTTTAATTTTACTGTCTGATGTTGATGGACTTTTTACAAAAAATCCAAAAATATTTAAAGATGCTAAATTGATTAAAAAAGTTGATAACTTAAGTAGAAATATAGGAAATATTAATATCAAAGGTAGGACAGAGTTAGGAAGTGGTGGTATGAGCACAAAGATTGAAGCAGCTAAAATTTGTAATTTAGCAGGCTGTAATATGATTATAGCAAATGGACTTCATTTAAATCCAATAAGTCGAATTGAAAAGGAAAATAATTGTACGTGGTTTATTTCTAAAATTTCAAAGTTACATGCTAGAAAAAAATGGATTCTTAGTTCAGTTTCACCAAAAGGGGAATTGATAATTGATGAGGGTGCCAAAAAAGCACTTATTGATGGAAAAAGTTTACTTGCAGCTGGTATTAAAAAAGTTTCAGGAAAATTTAGTAAGGGAGATCATATTAAAATTATAGATACTAAAAAGAGAGATTTTGCCCGAGGATTAAGTTCATTTTCGTCTGATGAAATTGAAAAAATCAAAGGTTATCACTCAAATGAAATACAAAAAATTCTTGGATATGTTTCAAAATCTGAAGTTGTTCACAAAGATGATATGGTGGAAATTTAATGAAAAGTTTATTGATTAATATTGGTAAAAAGTCAAAAAAAGCTTTTTCTAATCAGATAAATTCAAAGAAAAAAGATAAAATTTTAAAAGATTATTACCAATTAATTGAAAAAAACAAAAAGTTAATTTTAAATGAAAATAAAAAAGATATTAAGAATGCGTTAAAAAAAAAAATTAAAGAAAATTTTATAAAAAGACTAATATTAGATAATAATAAGATCTCAGGAATTATTAATTCAATAAAAAAAATAATAAAGTTAAAAGATCCAACAAATATCGTCCTAGAAAAATGGAAGAGACCTAATGGTTTAAGTATCTCAAAAGTATCAATTCCAATAGGGGTTATTGGCATAATTTATGAAAGTAGACCAAATGTTACATCTGATGTGGCTTCATTGTGTTTTAAATCAGGTAATCCAGTAATTTTGAAAGGTGGTTCAGAGGCATTCTATTCAAATCTTATACTTTCAAAACTTTTTAGAAAATCTTTAAAAAAAAATAAAGTTGATGAGAATTTTATTCAATTTATTGATATTAAAAAAAGAGGTGTGGTTGATTTTCTTTTAACTAAAATGAGTAAATTCATTGATGTAATTATTCCAAGAGGAGGAAAAAGTTTAGTTAAAAAAGTTCAAGATTTATCAACAGTTCCAACTATTGGTCATTTGGAAGGGGTCTGTCATACCTATGTTGATAAAGATGCAAGTCCTAAAATAGCTCAAAATGTTGTTTACAATGCAAAATTAAGGAATACTGCAATTTGTGGAGCAACAGAGACCATATTACTACATAAACACATAATAAAAAAAATTGGTAATTCAATTTTAAAAAGTTTAGAGAAGAGTGGATGTCAAATTATTGGAGATAATAAAATAATAAAATTATATAAAGGTAACGTGAAAAAAGCCTCTAATAAAGATTGGTCTAAAGAATATTTATCCTCAATAGTTTCAGTAAAATCAGTAAATAATTTGAATGAAGCAATAGCCCATATTAATAAATATGGAACTATGCATACTGACTCGATCATCACAGAAAATAAAAAATCTGCAAAGAAATTTTTAAAGGAAACAAAAAGTTCCATTGCAATGCATAATACATCTACTCAATTTGCAGATGGAGGTGAATTTGGTTTTGGTGGAGAAGTTGGAATTTCAACAAATATTCTGCCACCACGTGGACCAGTTGGTTTAAATCAACTAGTTTCCTACAAGTATCAAATAACTAGTAGAGGAAAAACAAGGAAATAATTTGATTTTTAGAGAAAATAAAATTGGTATTCTTGGTGGAACTTTTGATCCCGCTCATAAAGGTCATTTAAT
>CACGKR010000030.1 GCA_902573705.1 uncultured Pelagibacteraceae bacterium | reverse complement strand
TCACTAATTTCATTATTTACAAAAATCCTTAATGATTGAAAGACTTTGGTTGCACTGTGTGTCTTAAAATTTTTTTTTTTTATTTTTTCAATAATTTCTACTAAATCTTTATTATTTAATTGTTTACTTTGCCTTTTTTGTACAATTCTTAAGGAGATTCTTTTTGCCTCTTTTTCGTTTCCAAAAAATTTAAAAATTTTTTCCAATTCTTTTGCATCTAACTTATTAACTGCATCACTAGCTGAAAAATCATTTAAGCCCATTCGCATGTTTAGTTCACCTACAGAATTAAATGATAACCCTTTTTCTTGATCCTTTATTTGGGTAAAAGAATATCCTAAATCAAAAATCACACCTCTTATTTTTTGATCTTTTAATTTAAGATTGTCTAACTGACTAAATTTTTTATTTTTAAATAGCAGTCTATTAGAAAATTTTTTTTCAATTTCATCAGCTTTTTTTTTACTTTTTATATCTCTATCTAAAGCAATTACTTGGGTGTTTTTAAATTTTAGAATTTCTTCTGTATATCCACCTTGACCAAAAGTACAGTCAATAAATGTGCCACCATGTTGAGGGGTAATAATGCTAATTATTTCATTAAGCAATACCGGATAATGTTTTGGAGTATCCGATACCATGGTGGCTTCCATTTATTTTTTTGAAGACCATTAATTTTTTTGTCTTCTTAAAAATGCTGGTATTTCTAAATCATCTTCTTCCTGATCTTCTTCGGTAGAACCTAATAAATCTGAGGTTTCATTCTCAGAACTAAATAAATCTGGTTCATCAGTATTTACACCAAATTCTTTAAGATCACTTGAAGGTTCCTTTTCATTTTCTGAGGGCGAAATAGCCTCTTGTGAAAAGGAAGTTTCATTTTCATCATTTGTATTTTCAACAATGTTTTGTGCTTCTTGATTTTTTAATAGTTCCTCGTGATATTGATTATTTACTTCATCAACAGAATCATTAAAATTTTCTAGACCAACCTCATTTTCAAGTTTCAAAGCATTTGCTCCATGAGAGACTGGTGTTGAGTTGTTATTAGAAAATGAAAAAGATGCATTTGAACCAATATTTGAAAAATCTGAATAACCAGGATTTCGGTTTTGAATTCTATGAACCATATTGATTACTGATTTTGTCTCTGGTTGTTGTCCATCTAGTGAGGTCGCTACAATGGAAACTCTTATTTTTCCATCAAGCGAAGGGTCAGTTATAGCGCCAATTATTACTTCTGCATCAGCTTCAACTTCTGATCTTATTTTATTAACTACTTCATCAACTTCAAATAATTTAAGGTCTTTGCCACCAGTAATATTAACTAGTAATCCTTTAGCACCCTTGAGAGTATAATCATCAATTAATGGATTACTGATTGCCATTTCTGTTGCTTTCATAGCTCTACCATCTCCTTCTGCTTCACCAGTACCCATCATTGCTTTACCCATAGATGCCATAACTGTCTCAACATCTGCAAAATCTAAATTTATAATACCTGGTCTTACCATAAGATCTGTCACACTCTGAACACCATGCATTAAAACATTATTAGAAAGATTAAATGACTCTTCAAATGTAGTTTGTTCATTTGCAATTTTAAATAAATTTTGATTTGGAATTACTATGATCGTATCAACATGTTTTCTTAACTCTTCAAGACCAATTTGGGCTCTTTTCATTCTAGATGGTCCTTCATAAAGAAAAGGAAGTGTTACAACACCTACAGTTAAAATATTTAATTCTTTTGCGGCTCTAGCTATAACATGCGCTGCGCCGGTTCCTGTTCCACCACCCATTCCAGCAGCAATAAAAACCATATTTGCACCCTGCAAAACATTTATTATTTCATTTAGTGACTCGTCAGCAGCAGCTTGACCAATATCAATTTTTGCACCAGCTCCTAAACCTTTAGTTAAATTTAATCCAATTTGAATTTTAGATTTCGCTTTGCTATGTTTTAAATCTTGTGCATCTGTATTTACTGCTATAAATTCTACCCCTTGCATTCCATTTTCAATCATTTCATTTATAGCGTTTCCACCTGCACCGCCAACTCCCATAACTAAAAGTCTTGGTTGCAACTCTTTTATCTCAGGCGTTTTAAAGTTAATTGTCATTTTATTATCCCCCGTTATTTGTTAAGTTGAAGCTCCCACTTAAGGCTTGCACGATTTAAATTTGCTTTTTTCTTTGCATTTACCTTAAATTTTTCAAAGACTGTTGGCTCCCATATCTGAAATGTTTTGCCCTGACCAACAAACAACATGCTATTTTTTATCTTTGCATGTTTTAATAATTTTGAGGTAAGTGATATTCTCCCTTCACTATCAAACTGTAAATTAATACTCTCAGATAATATCGATGTTGCAAAATAATCTCTTTTTTCCTCGAAAGGATTTAATGAGTCGATTGTATTTGAAATCTTTTCTATTCTATCTTGTGGCCAAGCTTCTATAGATTGGTGGTTAAAAGATGGATAACAAATCACTCCATTATATCCTAAGTTGGATAAATATGATCTATAACTTGCAGGCACTGATACCCTTCCTTTTTTGTCTAATTTGTTCTCGTAACTTGATAAAAACATAAACCATAATTTCTATATCCCCATATATGGGAATATATGGGACAATATGGGTTTTTTAACGCAGAGTCAATACCTTCAATTTTGTGTTAAAATAGTTAATTTGATCTATAGAAAAGTGAATCAAAACGTGAACATTTACATAAAAATTTTTAAAGAAAAATTGCCAGATGAACTATAAGCCGGGTTCTGTCATTTAAACTTATCATTTGTCTAGGTTTAAGATCACTCTTAAACTCAAGCAACTAACCCTGATGACTAGCCAAGGATGGCTTTTAGTTTTTCAACAATGTCATCTCTACTTAGTCTTGCTCCCAGTGGGGTTTTCCAGCGTTCATTGTTACCAATAGAACCGGTGTGCTCTTACCACACCTTTTCACCCTTGCCATGTTATGGCGGTTTATTTTCTGTGGCACTATCCCTAGGGTTACCCCTGCCAGGTATTACCTGGCACTGTATCCTTGTAGAGTCCGGACTTTCCTCTTTAAATAAGTTAAAGCGATAAGTCGTTCATCTGGCATATTTAATCTATATTTATATTACAAAATTTCAAGACTTAATATTAGTTTTTAAGGAGATTTTGACTTATTAAAAGGCATTCTTTATCGATCTTTCCATTGATTAAACTTTGTCTATATCTTCTTTGAAAAGCTTTTATTAAATTAATTTTTTTACTTTTATATTTAGCTCCAAATATTTTTGAATAACCTATCTCATATAGATTATCAAAAAATGTTGTTTCATTATTAATATCTAATTTTAAATTACGATAAATCTTTATTTTATTTACAGGTAAGTTGTGCCATTTACACAATTTTTTTTTTGCTAGTTTATTCCAAGGAAATTTTTCACCAGGATCTTTTTTGCGATCAGGAGAAATATCTGAATGGCCTAATATATTTTGTTTTTTTATTTTATATTTTTTTTTTAATTTTTTTAATAATTCTATTAATGATAAAATTTGCTTTGAAGAATACTTCTTATACTTAAATTCATGGCCAGGGTTGTTAATTTCTATACCAATTGAATATTTATTTAATGATTTAAATTTTTTCCAGCTAGATTTACCTGCGTGCCACGCATTGTATAAGTCTGGAACTAAATTTAATAATTCTCCATTATTTTTAATAAAATAATGTGAACTTACTTTTGAGTTAGACTCACATAATTTTTTAATTGCATCTGATTCCCTCTTCATTCCAGTGTAGTGTATAACTATGAACTTGATTGAGTTTTTTTTTCTTTTTGGTAAATCAAAATTAATTGAGTAATTTCTGGTCAAATTTGGGCCTATTTTTGAGCTCATTTGTAATAAATACTTAATTTACTTTATTATTGTATATAATATAACAACAGCAATGATAAAAAAATTAACAATAATTCTATTTACAACTTTTACGCTAGTCTCAAATGTTGGTGCATCCTCAGATGGTGAACTAATATTAAATAAAAATAAACCATCAGAAGTTAAAGATTGTTTTGAAAACATTAACAGAGCTTCATTTGCCTTTAATCAAGTTTTAGATGGTATAGTGTTTAAACCGGTGGCTAGTGTTTATAAAAAACTTCCGTCTCCTGTTAAAAGTGGTGTAAGTAACTCATTGGATAATTTATCTAATCTAGTAACAATACCGAATAACTTGCTTCAGGGTGATTTTGCACTAGCAGGTGTTAATACAGGAAGATTTCTTGTAAATTCGACGATTGGTGTTTTAGGCTTAGTTGATGTTGCTCAACATCTAGGTATGACAGACTATAATAAAGAAGACTATGGTCAATCACTTGCTAAGGCTGGAGTAGGACCTGGTTGTTATATTGTTTTACCAATTTTAGGACCAAGTACAGCAAGAGATACAGTGGCTTCAGTCGCAAATTTTCTTGGAGGAGATGCTTGGTATAATGTAACTGTGAGAAATGATACTCATCATTTTGATGATATCGATTATTATAGCTCAAAAATAACTGGAGGGGTCGATTTTAGAGCAAAAAATTTCAACGCCATAGATAACTTAGAAAAAAATTCTCTTGATTTTTATGCTTCAGTAAAAAGTTTGTATTTGCAAGACAGACAACAAAAAATTCTCAATGTTAAAAAAATTGTTGAAACTCAAAATGATAGTGACTGGGAAGAGATAGAAGATCAGCAATAACATTA
>CACGKR010000029.1 GCA_902573705.1 uncultured Pelagibacteraceae bacterium | reverse complement strand
CTTTATTGGTTTTCTCTTTTAATTGAAGCCTCTATATGAGAAAAATAAGGTTCTTGTAATTCCACATTCCAATAATTTAATTTTTCGAGTGGAATTTTCTTTCCTGATACAGCACAAATTACATGGTCACCAGCTTGAATAACTTCGAAATTATTTGGTAAATATTTTAATTTAGCTAATTTTTTTAACATTTTTAGTTTATATATTGTTATATGAAAGTTGGAATAGTTGGAAGTGGTGGAAGAGAACATGCTCTTTGCGCTATTTTAAAAAAATCTAATAAAATTAACGAAATTTATTGTTTTCCTGGTAATGCTGGAACTTCTAATATTGCTCAAAATATAGATTTAAATTCTAATAACTTTGAGGATCTTAAAAACTTTATACTAAAAAAAGAGATTGATTTAATAATAATTGGTCCAGAAAAACCATTGGTTGAAGGAATTGTAGATTATTTTGAAAAACATAATATCAAGGTGTTTGGACCAGACAAAATTGCTGCCCAATTAGAAGGATCAAAAATATTTACCAAAAAAATCTGTCAAAAATTTAAAATTCCAACTGCAAAATTTGGTATTTTTCAAAACAAAAAAGACTCAAAAAAATTTTTAGAAAATTGGAGTTATCCTGCAGTAATTAAAGCAGATAATTTAGCTTCAGGGAAAGGTGTCTATATATGTGATAATTTAAAAGACTCTGATACAGCGATTAATGAAATATTTGATGGAAAATTTGGTGTAGCTAAAAATATTCTAATTGAAGAATTCCTTGAAGGAGAAGAAATGAGTTTTTTTATAATTAGTGATGGTAAAACATTTAAATGTTTTGGTACTGCACAAGACCATAAAAGAGTTTTTGAGGGTGATAAGGGAAAAAATACTGGAGGTATGGGTGCTTATTCTCCATCAAGATTATTTTCCAAAAAATTAGAAGAAAAAATTATTAAAAAAATTATTAAACCCACAATATTAGGATTGTCGGAACTTGGCTCTAATTACAAAGGATTTTTATACGCTGGATTAATGATAGTAAATAATGAACCATACTTAATTGAATATAATGTAAGAATGGGTGATCCTGAATGTCAAACAATTCTACCAAGACTTAAATCTGATTTAGCTATGATTATAGATTCCTGTTGTAACGAAAAATTAGATAGAATGTCAATTGAATGGGAAGACAATAAAAGTTTATGTGTAGTCCTTTGTGCAAAAGGTTATCCAGATTCATTTAAAAAAGAAACAGAAATTCCAAATCTCGATAATATTTTAGTAAATACTGACGATTATCTATTTCATGCTGGAACAAAAAAAATAAATGATAAAATACTTGTTAACGGTGGAAGGGTATTAAACTTTGTATCTGTTTCAGATAATTTCTACGATGCAAGAAAAAAAGTTCATAAAATTATTGAGAAAGTTAATTGGACCGATGGATTTTATCGAAAAGATATTGGTTACAAAGTAATCGATAAATGAGAATTATTGCTGGCGATTTTAAAGGAAGAAAGATATTAAAGCCAGTTGATATATCAACTAGGCCACTTAAAGATATGGTCAGAGAATCAATTTTTAATATTTTAGAACATTCTAAATTAACTAACATTAAATTAAAAAATTTTAATGTATTAGACCTATACTCTGGAGTAGGTTCTTTTGGTCTAGAATGTTTATCTAGAGGAGCAAAGAAAGTTTTTTTTATAGAGAAACATAATCCAACTCTAGAAATTTTAAAAAAAAATATTAGGACACTCAATTGTGAAAAAAAATGTGAAATTATAGAAAATGATGTAACAAAACTAAAAAAATTTTCTGAAATTTTAAATTCTAAATTTAATTTAGTATTTTTAGATCCACCTTTTAAAGATGAGAATATAAATTTAATTATAGACTTTATTTATGATATGAAGATATTAGAAAAAAAAGCACTAATTATTATTCATAGAAATAGAGAGATTAAGGAAAAATATCATAAAAAATTAAACGAGTTGAGAATTGAAAATTATGGAAAATCAAAAATTATTTTTAGTCAACTATTGGATTGATTTTATAAAAGTATTCTTTTGGTCTCTGTTTTGATGAGTTCAACAGAGGGCTGCGTATAGGGATTTATATCTAATAATTTTCCCAATAAAATAGTTTCAAGAATAAAAAAAGTAAATAATTCCCCTAAACTTTTTTCATCTCTTTTATTTAAATAAAAACTTCTAAACGGTATATCTTTTTTTTTAAATACTTTCTGTGTAGCTAAAAGTTGTGCTTCACGTATTTTAAAGAAATTTTTGTTTTTAAGATAATAATGTGAGTTTAAAACTTCTTTATTTATAATTTTGTCACTCAAATCATCTTTCACAAAAAAGAAAGTGAAAAAACTATTTTTATTTCCATCTAAGTAATATTGCATTACACTATGATTATCTTTGGGCATACTTGAAATAACTGGCAATATACCTTTTCCTTTTTTACCTAGACTTTCTGCAACCAATTGTTGATACCAGCTAAATAAATCAGATGAATTTTGATCGTAATTTAAGATTATAGAATTAAATCTTTTTTTTTTTATAAATTCGTGAATATTGGAGACATTTAAAATTAACGAGTTTATAAAATTCTTATTTTTAACCAAATTATTAAATTGTTTAAATTTTTTTTGATTTAAACCCATCAGTTCAGCCGGTAGCATTCCAACTTCAGATAATACCGAATACCTTCCACCTATAAAGTCATTATGATAAATAACTTCAGCTTTAAGTTTTTTTGCCAATTCCATTAAATAACTTTTTCTGTTTTGTGTAATAAAAATATTCTTATGATTTTTTTTAACTAGAATATTTGTATTGGCTATTGTCTCTAAAGTATTTCCAGATTTAGAAATAACCAAATTTAAGAAATTTTTTTTATTTTCAATGTTATTATTTTTAGGCTCAAGAGAGTCTATAAATATAAATTTTTTTTTGATTTTATTTTCTAAAAATCTGTAAATTGCACGAGCACCTAATGTTGAGCCCCCCATGCCAATCAATTTTATTTCAGAATATTTTCTGAAATTTAAAATCATATTTTTTGAATATGAATTTTTATAAAAACTAGTTAATGATCGAATAATCTGGTTTTCCTTGAAAGTTAGATCTTTTAATAATTTATATAGTCTTATAGAAATTTTTTTTCTCTTAAAATTCTTAAAGTAGATACTTTCAGATATCTTCATCTGTTTTTAATTTTTTCTAAAACCGATGATTCTATGTCTGATGATCCAGTCGTTTTAGATGATTGACTTGCAGATGAGCCATCTTTAGTTAAAAGGTTTTTAATATCACTTGTCTTATTATTATTTTGTTGTTTAATTTTGCTATCGTCCGGTGTGGGTAAATCATCAAAGCTTGGTGGTAGCACTAATGGATTTTTTTTCTCAACTAAAAACTCATCAGCATTAGATCTTTTCTTTTGAGTTAGACCATCTTTAGCTGCTTGACAAGCATTTAAGAAAATAAATACCAAGAAAAATAAAAATAATTTATTCATTAATTTTTTTTTTAAAAAATTCTAAGTATATTAATAAAATTATACCTATAGAAATGAATATATCAGCAACGTTAAATATAAACCAATTAAAATTATTATAATGCAAATCTATAAAATCTGGTACAGATGAATAAACCAGCCTATCAAAAATATTTCCTAAAGATCCCCCAAAAATCATCAAAAAAGCAATTTTTTCTAAGCCTTTAGTTTTAATAATCATCCAGAGAATAATAGTTGTGACTAATATAATAATGATTGTCAAAAAATTATAATATAATTTTTGATTAAATGAAAATAAGCCAAAAGCTATTCCTTCATTCCAAATTAAATTAAAGCTTAAAAAATTTGTTATTTGAATATGCCCATTATCAGAATTTTCTAAAAAATTAATTATTGAAATTTTTGTGACTCTATCCAATAAAAAAATAATGAGAATAAAAAAAAAATTCCAAAAAATTTTTTTTTTCATTTTTTAAGTTCACAGTTAGGTCTCTGACATCCATCTTGGCTTATTTTCCAGCATAAAGGGCATTTCTTTCCGAGCGCTTTAGTAGTCAAAACATTAATTTTATTTTCTGATCCATTTTTTATTTTTACTGAAGATGCGATGCAGAGTTCAGCAAAATCTACATCTTTGAAAATATTGAATGATTCATTGTCTAGCTCTATTTCTAAACTTGACTCTAAGCTTGAACCAATCTCTTTACTCGCTCTTTTTTCTTCAATACTTAAATTACAAATGTCTCTAATCATTAACAGCTTAACCCATTTTTCATCAAGTTTTATGTTTTCAAATTTTTTTGGAAAATTTAAAAATTTTTCTAAATGAACACTTTTTTTATCTTTAGAAACAAGCTGATAAATTTCTTCAGTTGTGAATGACAAAATTGGAGCAAACCATCTAATTAACGAATTTAAAATAATATTTAATAATAAAAGAGTAGATTTTCTTTTTTTGGAGTCTTTTGGATCGCAATACAAGGTATCTTTTCTAATATCAAAATAAAAAGCTGATAGATCTACGGTGCAAAAATTTAGTAATTCCTTATAAAGATTATGAAAATCGTAATTTTTAAAATATTCAATAAAATTTGAATTTAATTTATAAACCTTATGAAGCATCAGTTGCTCTAATTCTGGCAATTCATCTATTTGTAGTTTTTCCAAATCTAAATTTTCATATCTGTCATTTAAATTTCCTAGTAAATATCTAAATGTATTTCTAATTTTCCTATAGGACTCAGCATGTTGGTCTAATATTGTGTAATCTATTCTTAAATCCTCTGCATAATTCGATGAAGCGACCCAAATTCTAAGTATGTCAGCTCCATATTTTTTTAAAATAT
>CACGKR010000028.1 GCA_902573705.1 uncultured Pelagibacteraceae bacterium | reverse complement strand
AACAACTTAATTCTTATAGAGTTGAAATTTATTTACCATAAAATAATGTTCTTTCAAAATGTCAAATTATAAAACTGTTTTTTTTACACTTGGGATACTTCAAATAATCCTAGGGGTTTTTATGCTTGTTCCTATTATTGTGCAAATAATCTATAGCCAGTTTGATTCGTCTTTTTTCGGCGCCTCTATTGTAACAATAGTTTTTGGTACTTTATTTTTTTTATCAAACCTCGACCATGAAAAAAAACTTAATTTACAACAAGCTTTTTTGCTCACTGCATTATCTTGGATAAGTATTGCAATCTTTGGATCTCTACCATTTGTATTTTCTAATTTAAACTTTTCTTTCACCAATGCTTTTTTTGAGAGCATGTCTGGTATAACCACTACCGGTTCCACAATTATCTCAAATTTGGAAGATATGCCAAAAGGTATTTTATTATGGAGGGCAATACTTCAATGGTTGGGCGGGATTGGTATAATTGTAATGGCAATTACATTAATGCCTATTATGAATGTTGGAGGTATGCAGCTTTTTAAGATATCTAATAATGACTCATCTGAAAAAATTCTTCCAAAATCAAAAGAAATCGCACTTAGATTAATTTACATCTATTCTGGCCTGACTGGTCTTTGCGCCATTACTTATAATATTTTTGGAATGGATATCTTCGATAGTATTACTCATTCTATGACAACTATAGCAACAGGGGGTTTTTCAAATTATAATCAGTCTATTGGTTATTTTAATAGCATAGCTATTGAAACATCCGCAACAATTTTTATAATTTTGGGAAGTCTTCCTTTTATTGTGTATATAAAATTTTTAAATGGGAACAGATCTATCTTTACCTCTGATATCCAAATAAAAACTTTTTTAAAGGTTGTGTTTATATCTATTATTATTTTATCAATATACCTATTCATTAATAATTCAATTTCATTTAATTTAAGACCAGTCATTTTCAATGTTATTTCAATTTTGACAGGAACTGGTTATGTAAATGCACAATTTGATAGTTGGGGAAGTTTTCCATTAGTTTTGTTTTTAGGTTTAATGTTTATAGGGGGATGTGCTGGCTCAACAACATGTGGAATTAAAATATTTCGACTTCAAATTCTTTATTCATTTGTAGTTAATCAGCTTAAAAAAATTATATATCCTAAGGGTATTTTTATTTTGAAATATGATCAAAATCCAATTGATAATAAATTTATTGCCTCAATAATTTCATTTATATACATGTATTTAGTAATATTTTTTTTATTATCAGCCTTATTATCTTTAACAGGACTCGATTTTATTACAGCTATTTCCGGGGCAGCTACATCTATTTCAAATGTTGGACCTGGATTAGGATCAATAATTGGACCTAATGGTAATTTTTCGGCTCTTCCTGATATTTCTAAATGGATTTTAACTGTAGGTATGATTTTAGGAAGACTAGAGCTATTTGCGATTTTAGTTCTATTCCTTCCATCGTTTTGGAGAAATTAAAATGATAGAAATAAAAAAACAATCTCTTTCGGAAACCTTCTTAATTTATTTCGATAAGAGGATGTTAAAAATATTATTACTAGGAGCAATCTCAGGATTTCCTTGGGTCTTAATTGGGAGTAGTCTTAGTTTATGGTTAAAGGAAGATGGGCTTAGTAGATCAACAGTTGGTTGGGCTGGGCTTATATTTGGTGTTTATGCTTTTAATTATTTATGGGCACCTTTGATAGATAGAATACAAATACCCTTTTTAACAAAGAAAATTGGACATAGAAGAGGTTGGATTGTATTAATGCAAATAGTAATCTTATTATCTCTTTTTTTATGGAGTATAATTAATCCTTCAGATAATTTAATATTAGTTATTACTGTAGGATTATTAATTGCTGTAGCATCAGCAACTCAGGATATTACAGTTGATGCATTAAGAATTGAACAAATTGGAGAGGGTGAAGGAAGAGCCATGGCTGCAGGTGCTGCAATGGCTGTGGTTGGATGGTGGAGTGGATATAAACTCGGAGGTGTATTATCTTTATTTTCTGCAGAATTTTTACAAAACGCAGGTTTTCAAGATTACTGGCAATTAACTTTTTTAATTTTAGGTATTTTAATAATCTTAATGAATATTGGGCTTATGTTCATTGATGAAACAAGTCATGAAGATAGACAAAAAAGACATTCAGAAAATGATAAATTAATCTCAAACAAATTTAAAAAGAAAAATATTATTACTCAATTATTATCCTGGGTTGGTGGTACTATTAGTGGGCCAATTACAAGTTTTTTTAAAAAAAATGGTTTTGAAATTGCTATAGGGATATTAGGTTTTGTTTTTTTATTTAAAGTTGGCGAAGCTTTTTTGGGTCGAATGTCTATTATCTTTTATAAAGAAATAGGTTTTAGTAAGTCAGATATTGCTATCTATTCCAAAACGTTAGGTTGGATAACAACAGTAATTTTTACTCTTTTGGGGGGACTTTTTGTAATTAGATCTGGTGTTTTAAAAGCTATGTTTCTTGCTGGAATTATTATGGCAAGTACTAATCTTTTATTTAGTTTACTAGCTTGGAGTGATAAATCTGAAATATTATTTGCTATTGCAGTAATTTTTGATGATATTGCAGCAGCATTTGCTACTGTTGCCTTTGTAGCTTTTATTTCATTACTGGTTGATAGAGCTTACACCGCAACGCAATATGCTCTTTTAGCTTCGATTGGAACTGCAGGAAGAACAACCTTGGCATCTTCGTCCGGTGCCCTTGTAGACTGGCTAAACGGAGATTGGGGTACTTTTTTTATAATTACTGCATTAATGGTAATACCATCACTAATTATATTATGGATTATGAGAAAAAAATTAAAACTTTATGAAAAATAATTTTCTTAACATTTCTATAGCAAATATTCATTCAAAACCATCCGTGAGGTCAGAAGTTACCTCTCAAATTTTATATGGGGAAAAATTTAGAGTTTTATCTAAGAAAAAAAACTGGGTAAAAATTAAAACTAATTTCGATAATTATATAGGATTTATAAAAAAAAATGAATTTTATAATGATTTTAAACCTTTGTTAAAAATTTATAAACCTAAATCAGAAATATTCAAAAAAATAAGTAATAGATATACCCCAACGAATAAATTTCTTTTTTTTGGTACAGGAATTAAGATTCTTAGCCAAGATAAAAAATATATTGAATACAAAAATAATAAATGGATAAAAAGAAAAGACTTAAAGAAAATTGAACATACTGAAAAAAATTTTTTAAGAATAATCAAATCATTTTTAGGTTGTAAATATATGTGGGGTGGTAAAACTTCTAATGGCATTGATTGCTCGGCTTTAATTCAGATATATTTTTATTACAATAGAATTTTTTTTCCAAGAGATACAAAGGATCAAATAAAATTTTGTAAAAAAAAAGTAAACAATAGATCACATAAAGGTGATATTATTTTCTGGAAAGGTCACGTTGGTATGAGATTAGATAAATCAAAATTTATTCATGCTTATGGTCCAAGAAAAAAAGTTTTAATTATGCCAACAAATTATGCAATAGATTTAATTTTCAAGACTGCAAATTTGAAAATAAAAAAAATAACTAATATAAAAAATTATTAGTCTCTCCCAAAATTAGGCTTATTAATATCTTGTTTTAATTTAATGATCTGAGATCTAACTTTTTTAGTTTGAGTTAATTTTTTTAGAATTGATTTATTTTTTTTAGAATTAATATCTTTTTTAAATTCATTTAAGCTCTTAATAAACAAGTTTATAGCTTGTGAAACATTTACTTTATTATCAAAAAATATATCTCTCCACATTACTTCGTTTGAAGCAGCTATCCTTGAAAAATCTCTTAAACCACCTGCGCTGAATTTTAGTAAATTATGTTTTTGTCTTTTTTCAAAGATTTGGGCTGTTTTTACTAAATTGTAAGCAATTAAATGAGGTAAATGACTAGTAATAGAAAAAATTTTATCATGTTTTTCTGAGCTCATCGAAACAGTTTTAGATCCCATTTTTTTCCAAAAAGAATCTACTAATTTAAAATGTTTAAGATTAGTTTTTTTGTCTTTTATCAAAACACACCACTTGCCCTCAAATAAATCTCTTTTGCCATGTTCTGGCCCACTAACCTCAGAACCAGCTATTGGATGACTTGAAGTCCAAGAAATATTTTTTTTTAAATTTTTTTTAATTATTTTCAAAGAGTTTGATTTCGATGAACCAATATCTGTAATTATATGATTTGAAGTGAAATGTTTGTTTAATTTTAGGATTAATTTTTTATATTCACTCATGGGTGTGCAAAAAATAATCATATTTGACTGAGATATTACATCTTCAGGTTTTTTAACAATTATTCCAGGTAACTTTAATTTTTTGATTTTTGATAAGTTTTTTTTCGATTTTTCAAAAATAAAAATTTTATTGGCTAATCTTTTTTTTTTGATTTTTCTCAATAAAGAAGAGCCAAGCAGTCCACAGCCAATAATTAATATATTTTTCATTTATTAAATATACTTTCTACGCTTCTCATAAATTTTAGATTATCATTTTTTGAACCTATTGTAAGTCTCAAGCTATTTTTAATCTTATAACCATACTCAGTAGATCTTAAAATGATTCCTTTTGTTTTTAATTTTTTATAAAAGTTTTTAGCTCTAAATTTACATTTTGAAAAGTTTAACAATAGAAAATTTGCACTAATTTCATTTGAGTAAATATTATATTTGTTTAAAAATTTTTTTATTTTTGAAGCATAAAATAGATTGTGTTTTACTGACTTGGATACAAATTTTGAATCTTTAAGAGACTCTATTGCAGCAACTTGAGCGACCTCATTAACATTAAATGGTGGTTTTATTAGATTTAAAGCATCAATAATTTTTCTAGAACCGTAACCCCAACCTATTCTCAAAGAAGCTAATCCATATATTTTTGAGAACGTTCTTAAAATGAAAACATTATTTTTATTTTTAAATAAATCCAGTCCAGATTTATAATCTGAATTTTTCATATATTCAAAATAAGCATCATCAACAACAAGTAATATATTTTTTCTTAACTTTTTCCTTAATTGCATTAATTCAAATTTATCTAAGTAAGTGCCTGTGGGATTGTTTGGATTAGCTAGAAAAACTATTTTA
>CACGKR010000027.1 GCA_902573705.1 uncultured Pelagibacteraceae bacterium | reverse complement strand
GCATAATTTGTTAAAAAAAAATAGATTGACTATATCTGGTGATGATATCAAAGAAGGTCTAACTTGTGTTCTTTCAACAAAAATACCTGACCCTAAATTTTCATCTCAAACAAAAGATAAACTTGTATCCTCGGAAGTAAGAATGATTGTTGAAACTCTGTTAAATGAAAAATTATCTATTTGGTTTGATCAAAATCCCTCAATTGCAAAAATAATATTATCAAAAATTATTCAAGCAGCATTAGCAAGAGATGTTGCAAGAAAAGCAAGAGAAAATGTTAGAAGAAAAGGTGCACTTGAATTAAGTGGACTACCAGGAAAATTAGCAGATTGCCAAATTGGAAAACAAGAGGGAACTGAACTCTTTATTGTAGAGGGAGACTCAGCAGGAGGTTCAGCTAAGCAAGGAAGAAATAGGTCAAATCAGGCTGTTTTACCTTTAAGAGGGAAAATTTTAAATACATACGTAGAAGAATTAACTCTTAAAAAAAACGGCAATGGCGGTAAAAACGGTTCAGATCAAAGAACTAAGGCATTAGCAAAAATGATATCTTCAAATGAAATTCTTACGTTAATTAATGCACTTGGACTAGACCCAAAAGTACAAGAGATAGATTTAAAAGATTTGAGGTATGGAAAAATAATTATTATGACAGATGCGGACGTAGATGGCTCACACATAAGAGCTTTACTATTAACTTTTTTTAATAATAAACCATTCAATAAGTTAATTGAAAACGGTCATGTATATTTAGCTCAACCTCCTCTATTTAAAATTAACAAAGGGTCAAAAGGAATTTATATTAAAGACGAAAAGGAACTTGAAGATTACATTGTTAAAAATAATAATGATTTGAAAAAACTTAAAAAAGGTTCAAAGGAATTTTTTAAAGAGTTAGATTTAGAGAAAAATAAAATGAATATCCAAAGGTTTAAGGGATTAGGTGAGATGAATCCAGAAGAACTTTGGAATACAACACTTGATCCTGAAACAAGAAATTTATTACAAGTAAAATATTCAAAGGACACGAAAAAAGATCAAAGCCTAATACATACTTTAATGGGAAATGACGTTGCTCTTAGAAAAGATTTCATAATTTCTAATGCAATAAATGTTCAAAATCTTGATATATAGAAGATGAAGTTTTTTGAAACTTCAAAATATTATACATTAAAAAAATCTACTTATATTTCATTAAGATGGATAGGAATAATTGGTCAATTATTTTCAATCAATTTAGTTTATTTTTATTTTGGTTTTGATTTTGATTTTGTTTTATCAAACTTAATTATTTTTTTTGGTGTTCTAAGCAACCTGTATCTAATTATTATTTATAAAAAAACTCAACTTTCTGATAGGTCAGCTCTGATCTTCTTAATTATTGATATATTTCAGTTAGCTTTATTAATTTATTTAACAGGAGGTATATTAAATCCTTTTGCAATTTTCATAATTATTCCAAGCGTTTTTGCATCTTCAACATTAGGCTTAAGAACAAATATTTTTTTAGTTACAATTACGATAATAACTATTATTTTTTTGACATTTTATTCAAAAGATTTACCTGCACCCCTAAATGATCATTTTCATATTGATCTATATTATTTTTATTCAATTCCTACATCGCTAATAATTGCACTAATATTTTTAAATTATTTCGCAATTATTTTTGGATCTGAGTCCAGACTTAGAAAAGAAGCTTTAAATAAAATGGAGGAGGTAATGGCAAAAGAGCACGAGATGTTATCTTTAGGGGGACAAGCTGCTGCTGCTGCTCATTCACTTGGAACACCTTTATCTACAATTAAAATTATTACTCAAGAATTAAAAAAACAATTAAAAAACCAAAAAGATGTCACACAAGATATTGAATTATTATCCAGTCAGGTAGAAAGATGTAATGACATTTTAAAAAAGTTAACATTAAATCCTATTGAGGAAGATGAATTTATTGATGAAGATGCAAGTTTTAGAGACTATTTAAAAGAAATAATACTATCCTTTAAAGAAACAAGTAACAAAGAATTTATATTTAATTTTGATCAAGACTCTAGTTCAAAAAAGTTTACAAAATCAATAGAAATTATATATGGATTAAGGAATTTTATCGGTAATGCAAATAAATTTAGCTCAAGTAAAGTATTTATTACTTTAAAAAGTAATAATGAATTTACTGAAGTAATAATTGAAGATGATGGTAGCGGATATCCTAATGATATAATTTCAAAAATTGGAGAACCTTATCTAAAATCAGATAGCCAGATTTATAAAGATAAATTAGGATTGGGTCTAGGCATATTCATTGGAAAAACTTTACTCGAGAAAAATTTTGCAATAGTTAATTGTAATAATTCTGAAAGTAGAAGTGGTGCAGAAGTTGTTATAAAATGGAAAAATAGCGATTTATCAAAAATTTAATGTAGTTTATTTTTTTTATCAAACAAAGAGCTTAATTGAGAAATCATTACATCACCCAACTCATTGACATCTGTAATCTTAATTGCACGATTATAATATCTGGATACATCATGACCAATACCAATAGCTAAAATCTCTATATTGGTTTTATCTTCAATAAATTTAACCATTTTTTTTAAATGTTTTTCAAGAAAATCACCTGAATTTACTGATAATGTTGAGTCATCAACCGGCGCTCCATCTGAAATCACCATAAGTATTTTTCTTTCTTCTTTTCTTTTTTTAAGGCGACTGAAAGCCCATGATATAGCTTCTCCATCTATGTTTTCTTTTAGTAAACCTTCTTTTAACATTAAACCAAGATTTATCTTTGATTGTCTCCAGTGAGTATCTGCACTTTTGTAGATTATATGTCTTAAATCATTTAGTCTCCCAGGAGTTTTTGGTTTACCTTTTTTATTCCAAATCTCTCTACTCTGACCACCTTTCCAATTTTTTGTGGTAAATCCCAATATTTCAACTTTGACTGAGCATCTTTCTAAAGTTCTAGAAAGAATATCTGCACAAATGGCTGCAATTGTAATTGGTCTACCTCTCATTGAACCAGAATTATCAATCAATAATGTGACTACTGTATCTTTAAAATCTAAATCTTTTTCTTTTTTAAATGACAAAGAATTATATGGATCCATAATTATTCTAGGTAACTTTGAACTATCTAATAATCCTTCCTCCAAATCAAATTCCCAAGCACGGTTTTGTTTAGCTAATAGCTGTCTTTGAAGTTTATTAGCAAGTTTTGTGATAATGTCTTGGAAACCAACTAATTGTTGGTCCAAAGTTTTTCTTAATTTTGTTGACTCATCAGCATTCTCTAGATTTTCTGCTTTAGTAATTTCATCAAATTGATTTGTAAAAATTTTGTATTCCAAATCAATTGTATCTATCGCTCTTTTTTGAATTACTTGTTCATTATTTTGTTTATCTGAGTCAGTGTCTATTAATTGCTCATCTAGTTTATACTCATTAATATCGTACTCTGTATCTAGACTAGCCTCTGCCTCTTGTTCTTTACTTTCATCTTTTCTGTCACCATGATCTGAGTCTTGATCATCATTGGACGAATTATCTTGACTACTATCTTTATTTTCATCGTTTGTTTCTTCAATATCCTCAGCCTGAAATATATCCATTTCTTGAAGTATTTTAGAGAATTTCGATGAATATTCATCTTGATTTTCTAAATTTTCTTTAAAAAAATTAATATGTTTATTAATTGATTGTTCAAAATCTTGTTCCCAAAAACTTAACATTTTATTTGTCAATGAGTTTAATTCAATATTATGAAATTTTTTAAGCATATATAATTCAAAAGCTTCATTTACATTAACATCTTCTTTAGTTTTGAGTTGGTCTTTTTTTTTTAAGTTTATAATTTGATAATAATTTTCGATAAGATTTTTTTGAATACCTTTAAGCATTTTACCTCCAAGAGACTCGCATCTTATTTTTTCTGCAATTGAATACAATGATTTACAAGATGAATTAGTTGGTAAATTTTTTTTATAAATCTTATTATCAGAAAATCTTTTTTTTAATGCAGATGAATCAGAGTTTGCTCTTGCTTTTATAAAATCAGCTTTAGTATTAAGATTATCTAAATCTAGAAAATCAAATTTTTGCAAATTTTTATCTTTATCAAATTTATCACTTATCTGAAAGTCATCCGCAATGACTTTAAATGTTGAAGAAAGAGCTTGTTTTAATTTTTCTCTCAAATTTACTTGTTTATTGTTCTCACTCATTTAAAGTTGAGTATTTGCTAATGATTCTGGAAGTTCATCACCAAAACATCTTTGATAATATTCTGCAATTATATTCTTCTCAATTTCATCACATTTGTTTAAAAATGTAACTCTAAAAGCATAACCCGTTTCTTTGAATATATCTGTATTTTCAGCCCAATGCATAACTGTTCTTGGGCTCATTACGGTAGATATGTCTCCAGCTATAAATCCTTTTCTTGTGAGTGAAGCTACTTTAATCATATTAGCAACAGTCTCTTTACCCTTTTGGTTGTTGAAATTCTTATTTTTAGCTAGAACTATTTCCATTTCTTTATCAAGTGGCAAATAGTTTAAGCTTGTTACGATATTCCATCTATCCATTTGTCCTTGATTTATTTGTTGAGTACCATGATAAAGTCCTGTGGTGTCACCTAGTCCAACAGTATTGGAAGTAGCAAATAATCGAAAAAATTTATTTTGTTTTATTATTTTATTTTTATCTAAAAGTGTAAAATTTCCTTCCGCTTCCAAAACTCTTTGAATCACAAACATAACATCTGGCCTTCCAGCATCATATTCATCAAAAACTAAAGCAACAGGATTTTGAATTGACCAAGGAAGAATCCCCTCATTAAATTGAGTTATTTGCTTACCATCCTTTAAAACAATTGCATCTTTTCCAATGAGATCAATTCTACTTACGTGACTGTCGAGATTTACTCTTATGCATGGCCAGTTTAACCTAGCGGCAACTTGTTCTATATGTGTAGATTTGCCTGTCCCATGATATCCTTGAACTAATACTCTTTTGTTGAATGAAAATCCTGATATTATTGCAAGAGTAGTATCTCTATCAAATTTATAATTTTTATCGATATCAGGAACATATTCACTTTTCTTTGAGAAAGCATCAACTTCTAATTTAGTATCAATTCCAAAAGTTTGTTTTACAGAAACTTTTATATCTGGTTGTATATTTAAATCAGGTGTCAATTTTTTCCCTATATGTTTTTTTTAACTGAGTATAAGCCAAAGTTATTAATTTAAGTTTTTCTTCGAATTTTTTATTGCCAGAATTCATATCAGGGTGAAATTTTTTGACAAGTGTTTTGAATTTTTCTTGAATTTTCTTCCATTTTAAGCCCACTGAAAGGCCAAGAATACTAAAAGCTTTTATATCTTTGTGGTCAAATTTAAATTGACGCATGTTATTTAAATCACTTTTAAATTTATTTGTATCTAATTCATCTCTAAGGGTGTTATTCCATAGCACTTTAAAAAAATTATCAGAAGAGCTGAAACTTTG
>CACGKR010000026.1 GCA_902573705.1 uncultured Pelagibacteraceae bacterium | reverse complement strand
TAAATGATAAAGTAGGTATTTACAGGTGGTCTGCTGTTCTAATAGGTTTTATCGGGGTTGCAATGATATTAAAACCAACCAGTGACGTTTTTTCTTACTACTCTGCCTATCCTTTAATGGTCGGTTTTTTATATGCAATCGCTATTATTATTCTTAAGTTTATTCCAAAAAGTAATTCAACTGCTAAAATACAATTTTATTCTTTGATAGCTTCTATTATTGGCGCGATAATACTTTTAGTTATGACTTTAGATAATATAGTTATTAAAAGTTATAATGATTTGTTAATGTTAGTATCAATTGGAATTTTAGGTGGGTCGGCAGGAATTCTATTTATTTATGCTTATAGATTAATTGAAGCTAGCAAACTTGCGGTGTTTGAATATTTGGCAATACCCTCATCTTTCTTTCTTGGTTGGTTTTTCTTCGATGAGGCTCCTATTGATCAGCTTTTTCCAGGAGTGTTTGGGATTATTTTAGCAGGAATGATAATTATATGGAGAGACAAAAAAAAGAAAAAAACTTTTAAAATAAGCAAAAAAGTTTACTAGACTTTAGACTTCATTGATTGCATAACAATCGATCTATCAATTTCACCAAGTAATTTTCCTGATGTAGAACAAATTACTGGATATGCTTGATCACGATCACTTAGTTGATCAATTAAAGTTTCAATCTTTGAATTATCCTCTATACAGTTTTCCTTTTTTTCAAATTGTTTCTTTGTTTCAGCACAACATTCTTTTCTCATCACTTTTCCAGCACTTAGAACTTTATATTTTGGTACATCTTCACAGAAATCTTTAACGTATTGATCTTTAGGATTAGAAACTATTTCTTCAGGAGTGCCTATTTGCGAGATCTCACCATCTTTCATTATTGCTATATGGTCACCCATTTTTATAGCTTCTAAAAAATCATGAGTAATAAACACCATTGTTCTTTGAAGCTTTTCTTGAATTTTTAAAAGTTCATCTTGCATTTCTCTTCTTATAAGTGGGTCTAATGCGGAAAATGGTTCATCAAAAATTAAAATTTCTGGATCTACTGCAAGTGCTCGTGCTAATCCAACTCTTTGTTGCATACCACCTGAGAGTTCTCTCGGATAATTATTTTGCCATCCATCTAAGCCAACCATTTTTAAAACTTCCATAGATTTTTTTAATCTTAAATCTTTTTTTGTACCTCTAACTTCTAAACCGTACCCGATATTTTCAATAACAGTTCTGTGTGGAAAGAGTCCAAAATGTTGAAATACCATACTCATCTTATTTCTTCTTAATTCCAATAGATCCCTGCCACTCATTTTGGTAACATCAACATCATCCATTTTGACTGTACCTGTTGTTGGTTCTATTAATCTTGAAATACATCTAACTAAAGTAGACTTTCCACTACCAGATAATCCCATTACAACAAAGGTCTCACCTTTTTGTATTGAAAAACTAACATCTTTCACGGCAACCACATGACCAGTCTTTTCTTGTACTTCCTTAATAGATAGATTTTTATCCAGGCCTTTAATTATTCTTTTTTCGTCTGGACCAAATAGCTTCCATATGTTCTTGCAAGTTATTTTTTGCTCTTTATTCATTAATAAATTTAAAGTTTATTTTTAAAATAGACAATATTTTACTTTAAAAGTAAAATTAATTATTCTAATTTCTTCAATATGTCCAACAGTAGTGAAATTATAGGAAAGTCCAATCAATCAAAGAATATAATAATTTATTCAATTATTGGTGTAGTTTTTTTAATAGCCTTATGGCTATCATCTCAAAGTGATGGTCCTTCCAAATTTCCAAAAGTTGTTACAGATGAATTTACATTCACTGCATGGGTAAATGAAGGAGAGGATTTTTTAAAAAAGAACTACAGATGGATAACTAAAATTATAGCTAGCTATATCAAGGCTTGTTATTATTTTGTGGAAGATTTTTTACTGGAATCACCTTGGCTTTTGATAGCAGCAATTTTTTTCTTGCCATGTATCATTGCAGGAGGTTTAAAATTAGGGCTCTATTCATTATTTGTTGTTTATTTTTGGGGAGCAACAGGTATGTGGGAGCCATCGCTCCAAACAGTTGCCTTGATGGGCTTGTCAGTTTTACTTTGTGTTTTTTTTGGCTTCATATTAGGAGTTCTTTGTTCCCAAAGTGACCGGTTTGAAAACTTTATGAAACCAGTGTTGGATACAATGCAAGTAATGCCAGCATTTGTTTATCTATTCCCAGCATTATTTTTTTTTGGTATTGGAGGAGCACCAGCAATCCTTGCAACTATGATCTATGCAATGCCCCCAATAATAAGATTAACAAATACCGGTATAAGGCAAGTACCAGCACAAACTATAGAAAGTGCAACTTCTTTTGGTTCAAATAAATTACAACTTTTGTTTAAAATAAAAATTCCACTTTCTTTACCTAGTATCATGATGGGTATCAATCAAGTCATAATGATGGCTCTTGCCCTCGTTGTTTTAGCCTGTTTTATAGGTGCTGAAGGAATTGGTGGACAAGTTTGGCAAGCGATCAGAAGATTAGATGTGGGTTGGGCTATGGAAGGAGGATTGTGTATTTTATTTATGGCGATAATGTTTGATAGATTTAGTTCCGCTTTTAGTAAAACAGAGGAAAGACTGCCATCAGACGCTCAAAAATTTTATTTACTTCCTCAAGAATGGTCTAAGTATCAATTAGCACGGATTTTAGAAAAACCCTTAATGACTGCTCACAACATAATAAAGTATATTTGCGTATTTACTACAAACTTGATTGCTTACTTTATCAAATTATTAATTTCTATATTCAATAAAATATTTGCAGAAGATATTAGTGAATACATAAGTAAAAGATATTATATAATTCCATCTTTTATAGTTTGTTTAATAATTGTAGCTGTTGATACATATTTTATTAAGATTGGTTCATTTCCTGAAGAATGGAGATTATCTATTAGACAACCAATCACAAATGCAGTTGAAAGTTTAACTGTTAATCCAGGATTTATTGCTTTTACCAAAAGTTTGAGAGCATTTGTTTACCTAAATTTACTTCGTCCATTAGATACTTTCCTAACCCACATACCATGGTGGTACACTATGGCCGTATTTGTTGCATTGGGTTACATAACAGTGGGAATAAGATTTGCGATTATAACAGCTTTACTATTATCTTTTATAGGAGCTTGTGGAATTTGGTCTCATTCAATGATAACTCTATCATCAGTTTTGGTTTCTGTAGCAATATGTTTTGCAATAGGTGTTCCTCTTGGAATTATAGCATCCTATAATGAAAGGTTTAGAAATATTCAAAATGTTGTCTTAGATGCAATGCAAACACTTCCTTACTTTTGTTATTTAATACCTGTTCTAATGTTTTTTGGAGGTGGAATTGTCTCTGCAGTTTTAGCAACTGTTATTTACTCTATTCCACCTATAATTAGACTCACATCTTTAGGTTTAACGCAAGTATCAGGTACTTATTCTGAAGTTTCGAGATCATTTGGAGGAACTCTAATCCAGACTTTAAATAAAGTTAAATTTCCGTTAGCAGTTCCAAGTTTAGTGATTGGATTTAATCAGACAGTTATTATGGCTTTTGCAATGCAAATTGTAACGCCTCTAATTGGAGGTAAAGGTTTAGGGTTAGAAGTATTTAATGGCCTTGCTCGATCTGATACTGGAAGAGGTCTAGCTGCTGGTATTGGTATTGTGCTTCTGGCAATAATTATAGATAGGATTACTCTTGCATATACAAAAAAACAAAGGCAAGCTTTAGGTTTATAACAGCCATTAATTAAGAAATTTAGCCATTTTTTGTCAGGTTTACATTTGTATATCTTTTGATCTACAATAGGTTTTTAAATTTTAAGATAGGAGAAATAATGAAGCTAACAAAAACAATATCAGCACTATTTTTATCTTTAGTGCTACTTATTGGTAGTTTGGGGCAAGCAAATGCTGCTAAAAGACTACACGCGGCTATCGCTGACTGGACAGGTGGTATTATCACTTGTGAAGTTGCTGTAGCAATTCTTGAAAGAGAATATGGATACAAAGTAAAACAAACAGTATTTCCATCAGGAACAGGTTTGTGGGAAGCAATCGCAGCAGGAGAGCTTGATTTCGCTTGTGAGAGCTGGCCAAGTTATGCTGAAGCTGACTCAGTAATGTTAAACGAAGATCTTATTTATGAAGGTAAAGTAGTTGGATCTTACAGTGGAGATGGAAGTGTTGATCTTTTAGGTACATCTGGAATTATTGGATTATCTGATTATTGGATACCAAGATATGCTGCTGAAAAGTTTGGCATCAAAACTTGGAAAGATTTAAACAAACATAAAAAAGAATTTGCTACTATTGAAACAGGAAATAGAGGTAGACTCATTGGATGTCCAGTTGCAGGTTGGAACTGTCATGACCAAAAAAGACTTGATCTTTTAGGAATTGATTTCCAAGCAGATGAACTTGGAACTGAAGCTGCAGCAATTGCTGAAGCAAAGGCAGCTTACATGAGAAAAGAACCATTTATGTTATACTTATGGTCACCTCATTGGTTCTTTGGTGAGTTTGACATGGTAGGAGTTCAACTTCCAGAGCACGCAGTTTGTGATCCTGATACATTCACAGAGGCGGGTAACTGGAAAGATTGTGGAACAAAAGGATGGCCGGCAACTGGTTGGGCGAAGGATTACACAATGAATTATGGTAACCCTGCTGTGTTTGCAAAGGCTGAACACGCTGACGCTAAAAAGTTCTTTGAAAACATGTCTTTACAAAATATCGATCAAGCTAAAATGTTAGTTGAAGTAGATATTAAGAAAAGAGATGTTAAAGAAGTTGTTGCAGAATGGTTAGACAATAATCCAGACAAATGGAAGCCTTGGCTTAAATAATACTTTTTTAAATACAAAAAATTAAAGGCCCTTTTTTAAGGGCCTTTTTTTTATTCGATAAACAATTTTTTAAGAATTCGATGCGTTAGGATCGTCTATTGAGTTATCTGTATCTTGGCTCTCATTATCTGAAAGCTCATCAAGTGAAACTTCCGTACCCTCTGTTTGCTCTTCATTATCTGATTGAGCACTTACATCTTTTGTTTCAGTTAGCTCTTCTATGTCTTCTTTAGATACTTGAATTTTTTCTGGTGATTTTCTGGCTCTTTTAGATGGTAAAATTGGTGTACCACTTTTTGATATCTCTCCCTTATATAAACTTTCGAAATCGTCACCTACTTCATCATCTGTTTCTGCGCCATCATCAACCTGCTCAACATGTTTTCTCAATTTATAAATAGCACTTTCAGTTAAATCTGGAACTTTTATATTTTCATCAGCTATCTCTCTTAAAGCGATAACAGTATTTTTATCATTATCTTTTTCTAAAGTGGGTTCTATACCAGAATTTAATTGTGTTGCTCTTTCTTTGGCCACTAAAACAAGCTCGTAAGGACTATCAACTTTATCAACACAATCTTCTACAGTTACTCTTGCCATGCGCTGTATCTATACAGTGTGATTTAAAAAATCAAGCAGATTTTTCAGATATATTTTGGATTTAGTCTATTTCTAATAAGAAATAGTAAAATTATAGATAAAGAAATATAAATCAAAGATACCATTGCAATTTGTTCAATATGTAGCCCTCGATCAATCAAAAAACCAAATAAAGCTGTTCCGAATGCGGTAGAAAAAACCATCAATGCCGTAGTAAGTGCTTTAATAGATCCTATATATCTTACTCCATATATTTCAGCCCATGTAGATGAACCTAAAACAT
>CACGKR010000025.1 GCA_902573705.1 uncultured Pelagibacteraceae bacterium | reverse complement strand
ATTAAAAAGAGAGCTAATGCATTTAGGCAAAGAAGAAATTTTGTAGTTAAAAGCTTAAACAATATAAAAGGGATTAATTGCTTAACTCCTAATGGTGCTTTTTATGTATTCCCAAGTTGTAAAGGTCTTTTAAATAAAAAAACAAAATTAAAAACTGATACTGATTTTGTCCAAAAGCTGCTTGAAAAATCAAATGTTGCAGTTGTTCAAGGATCGGCATTTGGCTTAGATGGATATTTTAGAATTTCCTATGCAACTTCAATGAATAACTTAAAAAAAGCTATGGGCAGAATCAAATCTTTTTGTGAAAGTTTAGAATAGACAATTTTATTTTTGGTCTAATATTTTTTTAGCTAGGTCAGTTTTTCTTATCCAAGATTTTGGGATAGTGCTTACTCCTTTTAAAGCAGCAAAATAAGCTCCAATAAAATTGACTCTTGAGCAGTTACATCCACCAGCTTTAATAGTTTTTAAAATTGCATCTTTGTAACTTGTTGAATTAATTATTGAATGAATTGAGCTATTAAAAGTTCCTGGATAGCTACATGCCATTCCTAATTTTTTAACTATTATTGAGTGAGGCTTTGATTTTAATTTTTTCACTTTTTGAATGTCATTTACAACACTTTTAAAATATGAATTTTTTTTGAATATTCTAATGAATTCATTTAGAGGGTCTTTGCTACCTTTTAAAGCCAAATCTATTAGATAAAACTTTGCTAAAGCATACTTAAGACTTATTTTTGAAACAGTTACAGTAGAGATGATTTTTTTTAAACTTTTTAAGTTATAGCCATACAAAAAATATGGAAGAGCAGCACAATAACCATCAGATTCGTTTACTTTTTTACCTCCTGTTAATTTTTTTTTAGACTTAATATTTCTTACAGTTTCAATGATATTTTGATGGATCCAAGGTCCTTTAATTATTCCTCGCCAGTCTTTAACTTTTCTATATTTTGCTCTTAGATTTAAATTTTTCCAGTAAATACTTCCCGGACCAAAATTTTTTATAATATTTTTTTTAAACCTTTCCTCAATATTCCTGTTATCTTCAAGTAATGTTTTAAACATAATTTGACTGATTGCATTATATCCAGAAACTTTTCCAGTCTTTATATTGTAAAATGGACTTTTATTTTTTTTTAAGAAGGTAAAATCTTTTTTTCCTTTAATATAACTTAAAAGTTTTTTCTGATTATAAACCCAATGCAATGGTCTAGCTGCAGCATCAGCTACAGTTGCTCCTAAAAAAACATGTAAATTATTTCTCACTTTACTTGTGTGAAAGATACTTTTCGGCCTCAAGAGCAGCCATACATCCCATACCTGCAGCAGTTACAGCCTGTCTAAAAGTTTTGTCTTTTACATCTCCTGCAGCGTAAACTCCAGGAACGTTAGTTTCTGTAGAATCTGGTTTTGTAATCAAATATCCTTCATTGTCCATTTTTAATTGATCTTTAAAGAGAGAAGTTGCTGGATCATGACCAATCGCAACAAATAAACCATCAACTTTAATTTCTTCAATTTTATTTGTTTTTACGTTTTTAACTTTAATACCTTTTACATTTTTAGGCTCTTTGTCACCCATTACGTCTTCAATTACAGTGTCCCAAATAATTTCAATTTTTTTATTTTCCATTAATTTTTTTTGAAGCATTTTTTCAGCCCTTAGACTGTCACGTCTATGGATTAATTTTACTTTTGAAGCAAATTTTGTAAGAAACATTGCTTCCTCTACAGCAGCATTACCACCACCAACAACTGCTACCTCTTTCTCTTTAAAGAAAAATCCATCACATGTAGCACATGCAGATACTCCAAAACCTCTAAATTCTTGTTCTGCTTTTATGTTTAGCCACCTTGCTTGAGCACCAGTTGAAATAATAATACTATCTGCAGTATATTTTTGACCACCATCACCAACTGCCTCAAATGGTGTCGACTTTAGATTTACCGATCCAATATGATCCTCTATCATCTCAGTACCAACTGCTTTTGCTTGATCTTTCATTTGATCCATTAACCAAGGTCCCTGAATAACATCAGCAAACCCAGGATAATTTTCAACATCAGTAGTTGTTGTCAATTGACCTCCAGGCTCAGATCCATAAACCAAAATTGGATTTAACATTGCGCGCGCTGCATAAACCGCTGCAGTATATCCAGCTGGACCGGATCCAATTATTAACACTTTTGTGTGTTTAGTTGGATTTTGACTCATATCAAAGCTATATAGTAATTTATGAACAAATTAAAAGGTGTATTATTAACCCAAGGTATGCACGGCATGATCAGTCAAGTAGAGGGACTAGCAAAAGCTTTAGACATTGATTTTACACACCATACAGTTGAACTAAATAATTTTTGGAAAACGGTTCCACCAAAATTTACACCAATTTCACAAAGTGTTTACAAAAAAATTGATTTAAATGATTTTGATATAATTATTTCTTGTGGACGAAAAAGTGTAATTCCTTCAATTCATCAAAAAAGTATTTCAAAAAAAAAAGTATTTAATATTCATATACAAGATCCAAAAGTGAATTATAATCATTTTGATTTTATAGTTGCACCTGAACATGACTCTATTAAAGGTAAAAATGTAATCAATACAAAAGGTGCAATTCACTATCTTACAAATGAAGAAATTATAAGAAATAAAGATTATTTAAATTCATTTATTAAAAAAAGACCAAAGAAAAATTTGCTCATTAATTTTGGGTGGTCCAACAAAGTATTATGAATATTCTTTAAAAAATATGAAAAATATTTTTTGTATATTAAATGATTTACTGAAAAAAAAAGACTATCAACTTGTTGTAATACCATCTATGAGAACTCCAAAAAATTCAATTGACTATGCTAAAGAATATTTTGGGAAAAATCACACAATTGTAGATAATGTTGATAAAAAAGCTTATCTTTCAGCTTTATCTATATCTCAAAATATAGTGGTCACTTGTGACTCAAGCTCAATGATTTCAGAGGCATCCTTAACCGGAAAACCCATTTATGTCGCAAATATTTCACCAAGAAAAAATGATAAAAGATTTAAAAAATTTAGAAATTTATTTAGAGAATTAAATATAATTCGAAATCTAGGAGAAGAAGAAGAAAATTGGAACTATCAAAAACTAGATGAAACGAATAGAGTAGCAAGAATAATTAAACAAAAAATAAATATTTAATGTCTTTTCTAAATTCAATTCAAAATCAATCACAAAAACATGAGTTTCCATTTGAACATTATGAATATTATAATGCACTAACTGATGCGGCTATAGAGGAAATCGTTAAAGCTGATATTCCAGATGTAAGTAAATACAATCTAAATTACGATGGAACCAGAGCAATTGATGGAGGTACTGCAGAGTTTAGAAAAGGAGACGCTTCAGGAGGCAAGGCAATTAAATTTAGGTGCTTTGTAACAAAAGATAATGCTTCGCAATTTCCTCATTTAGTTAAATTTATTAATGAACTACAGTCAAAAGAGGTTTATGAAAATATATCAAAAATGATAAATAAAGATTTATCAAATTCTTATGTTAGAATTGAAGTAATATGTGATCGAGAAGGTTTTTGGTTAAAGCCTCATTGTGATATCAAAGAAAAACTTATGTCAGGATTAATTTTTGTTAATAATGCTAATGAGTCTGAAGATCTAGGCACAGATTTTTATAACGAGAAATTGGAAAAAGTGAAAACAGTTCCATATAAACATAACTATGGTTATTTGTTTACTAGTGGGCCAAATACTTGGCATGGGATGGAAAAAAAAAAAATAATTAAAGAAAGACGATGTATCCAAGTAAATTATGTAACTTTTGAAACTGATTGGAAAGTAAATAATTAAATATCTTGTAGAGAAGTGACTTCTAGTCTTTTATTTTTAAGTGACCTAATAGCCTCTAAACATGCAAGAGCAGTTGACATATTAGTACAATAAGGAACTTTATTTTTAAGCGTTCCTCTTCGAAGCGCGATTGCATCATTTAGCCTATGCTCACTATTTCCACCTCCAGTATTGATAACTAATCCAATTTTTTTAGAGTCTAAAATATCAACTATGTGAGGAGATCCACTACTCACTTTATTTATAATTCTACATTTCATTTTATGTTTTCGAATATAATCTGCTGTACCTTTTGTTCCACACAATGTAAAATTTAATTTTATCAGTTCCCTTGCTAAATATATCCCCTCATCTTTATGAGAGTCCTTCAATGATATAAAAGCAAGACCTTCTTTGGGTAATGAGTTTGAAGATGCAATTTGGCTTTTAGCAAACGCCATTCCAAAGTTTTTGTCAAACCCCATGACTTCACCTGTAGACTTCATTTCAGGACCTAAAAGTAAATCACTATTAGGAAATTTATTAAATGGAAATACAGCTTCTTTAACTGCATACATACCTTTAGATTTATCCTTTAAATTAAACTTAGATAATTTTTCTCCTGCCATAACTCGTGATGCAATTTTAGCAAGAGGCAGACCTTTTGCCTTGGAAACAAATGGCACTGTTCTACTTGCTCTAGGATTTACTTCGATAACATAAATTTCATCTTTTTTTATAGCAAACTGAATATTCATGAAGCCTTTAACCTTTAAAGCTAAAGCTAATTTTTTAGTCTGATTTTCTATTTCTTTTATCAAGTATGGTTTAATTGATATTGGTGGTAAACTACAAGCAGAGTCTCCAGAGTGAATTCCAGCTTCCTCAATGTGTTGCATGATACCAGCAACATGAACTTGTTTCCCATCCGATATTGCATCCACATCAATCTCCATAGCATGATCAATAAACTTATCTATTAAAATTGGGTTATTCTCTGCAGCTTTGAATGCCTTTTGAACAAAGTTTTTAAGTTGACTTTTTTCATGAACAATTTCCATCGCTCTACCACCTAACACATATGAAGGTCTAATCATTAATGGCAAGCCGATTTTCTCAGATATTTGGATTGCTTGTTTGTAAGTTTTTGCAATTCCACTTTCTGCTTGTTTCAATTTTAATTTGTTAAGAAGATTTCTAAATCGATCTCTATCTTCAGCTAAGTCTATAGAAGTATACTGTGTTCCTAAAATTGGAAGTCTATTGTCATGCAAAAACTTAGCTAGTTTTATTGGAGTTTGACCACCGAATTGCGCAATAATTCCAATTAAATTACCTTTTTCTTTTTCTTTTTTGATTACATTGAAAACATACTCCTCTTTTAAAGGTTCAAAATATAATCTGTCACTAGTATCATAATCTGTTGAAACTGTTTCAGGATTACAATTAACCATAATAGTTTCAAAACCTACATCTTTTAGGGAAAAACTAGCCTGACAACAGCAATAATCAAATTCAATTCCTTGTCCAATTCTATTAGGTCCACCACCTAGTATTATTATTTTCCTCTTACTTGTTGGATCAGCCTCACATTCAGAACTTATTGAAAAATTTCTTTGATAAGTTGAGTACATATAGGGTGTGAAGGATTTAAATTCAGCTGCACAAGTATCTACTTTTTTATATACCGGTAAAATTTTAAGAGCAGTTCTTTTTTGTCTAATAGTATCTTCTGAAGTATTAGTTAATTCTGCCAATTTTTTATCAGAAAAACCAATAGATTTTATTTCATTTAATTCATTAAAATTTTTTGGTAATCCTTTTTTAATAATTTTATTCTCAATATCTGTTATTTCTTTTATTTGTTCCAAAAACCAAGGGTCAATTTTGGATAATGTAAATATTTTTTTTATATTTATTTTTTTTCTTATTGCTTCAGCAACAAGTAGCAATTTATTTGGAATATTTTCTTTTAGCTTTTTTTCAATTTGTTTTTTATTTAAGTCAAATATTCTATCTAAACCCGAAAATCCAGTTTCTAGAGAAACCAAAGCTTTTTGAAGTGACTCTTTGAAGTTTCTACCGATTGCCATTGCCTCTCCAACTGACTTCATTGATGTGCCTAAGGTTGCTGGAGAAGTTGAAAATTTTTCAAAAGTAAATCTTGGAATTTTAGTTACCACATAGTCTATACTTGGCTCGAATGATGCTGGAGTTACTTTAGTAATTTCATTTTTTAATTCATCTAATGTGAAGCCAATTGCAAGTTTAGCTGCGACTTTTGCAATTGGAAATCCAGTTGCTTTTGATGCAAGAGCTGATGATCTGGACACTCTAGGGTTCATTTCAATTATAACCATCCGTCCGTTTTTAGGATTAATAGCAAATTGCACATTTGAACCACCTGTCTCAACTCCAATTTTTCTCAAACAAGCAATAGAGGCATTTCTCATTATTTGATATTCTTTATCAGTTAAAGTAAGAGCAGGAGCAACAGTCACCGAGTCTCCAGTGTGTATTCCCATCGGATCAACATTTTCAATTGAGCAGATGATTATACAATT
>CACGKR010000024.1 GCA_902573705.1 uncultured Pelagibacteraceae bacterium | reverse complement strand
CAGTTATTGAATTATGTTTATTTTGGTAGCTTTTTTGCCAATATGTATTTATTTCAAAATCTGGTTCGTCCAGATTTGGAAATTCCAGACAGAATTCTTTTAAAGAGGAAAGTTTTGAATTTTTTTCAAATTTGTCATTTTTTGATTTATTAAAATAACAATAATGATTAAGTTTTAATTTATTTAATTTTTTAAGTGAAAAAATTGCATTATAAAATTTCTTAAAATCGACGTAGCTATCTTTAAGAATTAATGTTTCTAAATTTTTAAGTTTAGATAATTTAGACCAATCATCATCTAAATTTATTCCTTCCAATTCTAATATTTTAAAATTATATTTAGTATTTAATACATCTAAATTTGATATTTTATTTGTATCTTCAATATTCATGGGTTAACTTGTATCAGTAGAATATTATTATTTTGATATAATTGAAAATATAAAATGAGTAAAATTATTGGTATAGACCTAGGAACTACTTATAGTGCGATTGCACAATTAGATGATTTAGGTACACCAGAGGTATTAGCATCTACAGATAATAATAAAAAAATCACAGCAAGTTCTGTTTATATTAAAGATCAAAATATGATCGTTGGTGACAAGGCTTTAGATGCATTAGAAACAACTCCAAAACAAGTTGTTACAGAGACTAAAAGGCAAATGGAAAATGATGTAGTTTATTCAGTTGATGAAGGAAAATGGGTAGATAGAGATGAAAAAAATAAAGATTATTATTCTCCAGCTCAAATCTCTTCTTTCATATTATCGAAACTTAAAGGTTATGCATCTGATGTTAAGAAAGCAGTCATAACTGTTCCAGCATTATTTGCTGAAAAAGCAAGAGTGGCTACATTAGATGCAGCAAAAATGGCTGGGATTGAAGTTATAAGTTTAATCAATGAGCCAACTGCTGCTGCTTGTTATTATGCAAGTCTACCAAATGTAAAAAAAATTACAGGAAAAATTTTAGTATTTGATTTAGGGGGTGGAACATTTGATGTAACTGTTTGTGAAGTGCAAGGGGAAGAAGTTGAAGTAATAACTAGTAGAGGTGATAAATGGCTCGGTGGAAAAGACTTTGACAAAGAATTAATAAATTTAATAAATGAAAAATATAAAAAACTAACTGGAAAAGAATTAGATATCGATAATAATTATTCAAAGTATATGGAAGTAGCTGAACAAGTAAAAAGGGTTTTGTCAGTTAGAGATAAACAAATAGAAACAGTTGATGGACCTGATGGTGCAAAAGAAATAGAAATTACAAAAGCAGAATTTGAACAATCAATACAAACACACATTGAAAAACTCAAAATGCTTATGGAAGAAGCTCTTGATGGCAGTGGATTAAAAGCAGAAAATATCAGTCATACATTGCTAGTTGGTGGATCAACTAGAATTCCAATAATTACAAAAACCATTGAACAGGTGATGAAAAAACCTCCACTGAAAGGTGTAAATGTTGATGAGGCTGTAGCTGCAGGGGCTGCAATTTATGCAGGTTTAAAATCCAAGAAAAATTTAAATGAAGCACAAAAAAAAGCAATTTCAAACGTTAAGCTTCAAGATGTTTGTAATTTTTATTTAGGAACATTAGTTCAAGAAGATGACCCTGTTTTGAATAGACAAGTTACGGCTAATTTAATTTTGATAGATCGAGATACCGCTTTACCAGCAACGAAGAGTTCAAGGTTAGTAACACTTCATGATGATCAAGAATCTATCTCGATAGATATTACTCAAAGTGAGGGAAGAGAAAGAAACAGAGAATTTGTAAATATTATTCACCAAGGTGAATTAAAATTCCCTGACAAAAAGCCAAAAGGTAGACCTATCGATGTAACTTACACTTATGACACTTCTGGTAAACTTCATTGTGTTTTTGAGGACGAGGCTACTAAAGAAAAATACGAAGTGTCGATAAGACCAGAGTCTGCTGAGGATTTGAGAAAAAACTATGAAGCTATTGAACATATAGTAATTGAATAAATACTTGTGGCTGTAAAAAAAAAGAAAAAATTTGTACAGAGGCTTCAACACATTGTTCGCTTTGATATTGGATTTGATGCTAGAAACTCTCAAAGGGATATATCAAAACCCTTAATAAACTTTGTCCAAGCAGGAAGTATTTCGGATAAAAAATTATTAGTAGGAGACCTAATATTATCTATTAATAACATTGAAATTAAAACAATTGGTGATTTAGATTTTGAGACAAATAAAATAGATTGGGGAAATGAAGTATTATTTGAAGTAAAAAGATCAAATAAAATTGAAAAAGTTAAAATAAAAACAATCTCTTTTCAAAATTTTCAAAAAAACAACGTTAATTGGCCTTGTCATGTAAGAGTAAAAAATAATTTAGTATTAATTGAAAAAAATGCTTTTGAATATCCAGATTTTGATAATTCAGTAGAAGATGGGGATATCTTATTATCAATAGACTCAGAAAAAATTTCATCAGAATTTGATTTTGGAAAAATAACATCAAAATATAAACCAGGGAATAATGTAGAATTTAAGATTAAAAAAAAAGAACTAGGTGAAATTAAAGTAAAACTAAAACTCATTAATTCTGTGCAGGCTGTAGCGATTAGTAAAAAATCATGTGACGACTCTTGGTTAAAAAAGGCTTCTTCATTGTTATTTAAAGAATGGGTTTTAACAGATTACGGACGTAATCATGATGATTGGAATAAAAGAAGAGAAGATATTATGAAATTAGAGACGATTGCAGAGCGTTTTTCTGATGCAAGAAATACTTATAATTCTGATTATATAAAAGATTGGAAAAACAAAGATGTCAAACTACTTACCAGCTTATTAAAACCTGAATACAAAGATATCAATTTCAAACTTAATTTTTTTAGTTTGATTTTTAACTCAAAAATTATTTCAAAATTAAGAAGTCTGAATTTAAAAAAAGAGTGTTGCTATTCATATATTTTAACAGGAAAAGCTGTTGGCGGAGATTGGGATAAAGATGTACCTGCAAATATTAAAAACTTTCAAAAATTAATTTCTGTCAAAGATAAAAAAAAGGAATTATTTGTTGATGAAATTTCAGAGGCATCCTTAAACTTTTTTTTTAATGAAATGGTTGATAAAAAAAAAAATATTTTTATCAAATATGAGTCAGATAAGAAGTTTTGGAAATTTTCAAATAAAAAAAAAGCAGAACTCTCTACTAAAACAGCTCCAGACTTTGCAAATATCGCAACAAATTTAGAATATTGGTTTGAGTCAAAATATAAATTTAATAAAGCAAAAGTAAAACTAGCAGTAGATGATTTTTGTAAAAGTTTTTTTTTAGAATATCCTGATTTTAATCTTGAGAGAATTGAAGAAATTAAAAAAATGGATCTTCAAGATGAGCCAGAATATGATGAAGATGATTATAGTTCTGATTACCAAGATAAAATTTATGTTTCAACTAGCGTTAGTAAAAAGAAAATAGCTGGAAAAGAGTCATTTGTGGTTAAATTGAATAATTTACCTACTGATGAAGAAATAGAAAATCATAATGTTGGAGAAAAAATTTATCTAAAAATTTATATTTATGATGTGACAGATTTAGATGAAGATAAATACTTCAAGATTCAAGATAATGGTGAAAGTACAGAACAATATTTTCTCAACAATTGTCATGTAGTTAAAACAGAAGATTTATCATGGTCTGAAGGTAATGGTATATTAGTTCAAACTCTAGAATTAAAACCTACTGAATTACAACCTACTGAATTAGCTTTTCCTTACTCTAAATTACAATTACCAAAATATGGAAAAAGAAAACTATCTTTTAGAACTTTTATTTGCACTGATATCCAAAAATTTGATGAAGACAATGGAAGATTTATTACTTACGGTAGTCCAACTTTTAGAGCAGAAGAATATTTTTTAGACAGTTACTCAGAAGGCTTTGATGAATACAGTGATTATACTGACATATTGTCTTATTCATCCTCTGAAATAGAAGTTGAATATAAACAGCCTGGATATTTAGAAATTAATAGACGTAAATATAATGATCTTAAAATTGCTTTAAGCTTGGCTTTAAACCAAGATGATAAGAATAATCAGAAAGCTAATTTAGAAAAGATAAAAGACTCAGTAAGATACGGCGATTTTACTGTTGAGGGAAATATCCATAAAATACTTAGTTTGAAAAAAAATTATGAAAAATCTTTAAATGAAAAATTAAATTTAGATAATATTTTAAAAGATTTAAAGAAAAATTCCGTAATACACGAAAGATATGAAATAATTGATTTTTTACTTAATCTAGCTACGCAAGATGAAACTTTTAATAGTAAAGAAAATAAGTTTATAGACAAGGTTTCTAAGGAACTAGAATTAAATAAAGAGAAATATCAAGAAATTAAAAAACAAAAAACTTCATCTGTAAAATTTGTGGATTTTGGTAAAGAGGTAGAGGAAAGTGTGTTTGGTATTAATAAAGATATGACTAAAGACGAGAAGCTTAAAATTTTAAGAAAAGAATATAGTAGATGGAATGCTCTAACGAATAATACTGACAAAATGATTAGAGAAAGAGCTAAAGAAATGAGAGATTTAGCAGCAAATTTGAGATCTCAATATAATAAATAATTTTCTATAATTTTATCGTATCGATTAATTTTTTTAAAATAGAACTTGCATCTTTGTTGTGATTATCAGACTCAGCAAATATTTCTTTTAAAGTAGATATTATTTTTTGTTTATCAGATTTCATTAAAATTTTGGCTTCATTAAAGGCATTTTCTATTCTTTTTTCTACTACAGACATCTTTGATATGTTTAGAAGACTTTTTATACTTACTGCTGCTTTTTCTCCAAATCTCTTTTTGAATTTTTCTTGTTCGTCTTTAGAAAACTTTTTATCCGCAAGATAGATACTTAATGAGCCCCATAATAAAGCTTTATTAATTATTTCTTTATTAGAGTTATCTAATTCATTTCCAGTTACCTTTTTTATACTTTCGTTAATCTTCTTATCAACCACTTTCAGATCATAGACACCTTTTTTCTCTGTTTTGAAAAATTCGTTGTATTCATGACTCATTGAGAACCATATTAAAGCCTGCATTCGATTAAGAAATGTTGGATGAGTGGCATAAAGTAAATTTTTATTTCCATGTAACTCTTTTAACTCTCTTAATTGATCTAAATACGAACTAAAATTAAAAGATATATGTTCATCACTTAAACCTGTAGATATTTTCAGCATTGCTCTTAAAGAATTTTCAATACTTCCCGAGCCTAATAAACCAGCACGATCAGCTGATATTTCTGCAGCCCTACTTAAATTAAGAAAATTAAGATATTCAGTTCTTGTCCTTGCTTTTTCAATAGGTGGATAAAGACTGTGTTGATAATAAAAATGAGAAATCTCATGGGCAATAACGCTCTCTAACTCACCTGGATTTAACAATTCAACCATTTTCGAGGTAATAATTATTTCTGCATTCAAACTTTGAGGCATCATTGCACAAGCTGCTTGGGTTTGAATGTGATTTGCAGTGATAAAAAAATTAAAATTATTTTTAACACCAAGTCTTTTAAAAACATTGTCGATGGAACTGGCAATTTTTGGAAATAAGTTTTCACTTACTTTAACTGAACTTGATAACAAATTTCTCAAGTTTTCATTATTAAAATTTTTTGTCTCGTTTTTGTTATTTTGGACAATTCCTAATTCATTCAAATCATCATAGGTATATCTAAATCTATCTAAAAAATTCATTTATTTATGTGTTTTTAAATGTTTGATAATAATATTTTTTTCTGTCTTTCCCTTCTTTGATATTCTCTATCTCTTTCTTTCTTTATTTCCCATTCTTCATCAGAGATATTTTTCCATCTTTTCTTTGCTGCAATCATATCGTATATCTTTTTATGTTTTCTTTGCTCAACTGACATATTTTCATAATATTTTATATTCCTCTCATTTTTTTTTTCTTTTTGTTTATCAGTTAAGTTTTCATAAATTTCTTTATCATATGCTCTCTTTTCACTTTCACTCATATTGTCTCTTATTTGCTTGGTAGATGCTCTGTTTCTAAGTATATATAAATCTATTTTTCCACTCTTAAATTCACTAATACTATTTGTTGTTGAGTGCTTTATTATTTTCTTGATATTTGATCTTTTGCCAATTTGATAAAATTTTAAAGAATTTCTCTCAGTTTCTTTCCTTGTAAGAAGAGCATTTTTTTTATTCGGATTTAACTTACCCTCACCTCTAAAATCTTTCTTGCTCCAAGTAGGATGTTTATCAATAATTTTTTGAATTTCCTCGTTACTTCTTAATTTCCATTGATTGTATCCCTCTGGATTCCTATTAAAATTATTTTTCATTTTTTTATTTTAAATGTTAAGAGTTTACAAAAGTTATTAATTAATTTCATTTGTTCAATTGTATTAGCAGAAGCCATTAGGAGTTTTGGACTCATTAAGATTATAGCCACATTTTGAGCTCTAGATACGGCTACATTAAGCCTATTTCTACTAAAGAAAAAACCTTTATGACGAGGTAAATTTTCAGCATCTGAGCTTGTCATAGATATCAATACTACCTTAGCCTCTTGACCTTGAAATAAATCGATAGTTCCAACTCTAGTATTTTTTGAAAATTTTTTTAAAAGTTTTTGTTTAATATTGTTAGCCTGAACATTAAATGGTGCAACTACCATAATATTTTTGATATCAATTTTACTTTTG
>CACGKR010000023.1 GCA_902573705.1 uncultured Pelagibacteraceae bacterium | reverse complement strand
AATATGGAAAATAGAGGTATTGATTTTGGTTACGGATTTTTGTCACAGGAATCCTCATTTGATGTCCAGTTTTCTTTAATTGAATATGATGGATCTCACTCCTACTTTAGAGCATATTTAGTCGGTTTATTAAATACAATACTTGTTTCAGTCATTGGAATTTTTTTAATTTGATCTTTAATGTTTAAGATATTTTTACTCTCACCAATCAAATCGTATGAAGAAAATAATTTATTTTCATATTCTTTATTTTGTGTTTTGAGACTCAAATTCTCTACAGCTCTACTAATAAAATTTAATAATCTCGCTTGATCAAAAGGTTTTTCTACAAATTCAAAAGCTCCATGTTTTAATGATGAAATTGCCATTTCTATATTAGCATGACCTGAGATCATTATTACAGGAACATCTTTATTTTTTGATTTTATGTGAGATAAAAGTTCAATCCCATCATTATCACCCTTATCCAATTTCACGTCTAGTATTGCAACATCAGGAATTTTTTTATTAATTTCACTTAGAGCTTGATTATAATTAGCTGCAACTCTAGTTTTATACCCAGCATCTAAAATAAGGTCATTTAAAATATTCCTTATATCTGTGTTATCGTCAACTATTAGTATTTCAATGCCAGTAGGTTCATTTACGCTTATAAACGATGAACAAAATAATATATTTCTTGCAAATGTTATAAGTTTTCAGAATAAAGCAAAAAATAAAGACAAGATTAATGAATATGCTAATAAGCAAAATTCAAATATTAGAAATACTATGTTAAAAACTTATGATTTATTATTAAACAATAAATACGATATAGTTATAAATCAAAAAACAATAGAACGAGTTAAAAATTTCTTTCAATGATAATTAATCGAAGCTTCAAAGATTTTAAGTTTCGACATAGAAACAATACTAATCAGATAATATATACTTCTAATAAAGTTAAAAACGATGATAAAGTTTTAAACTTAATTGAAAATTTTTTAAATGAAGAAAATAGTTTTATATTTGAGTCTGTAGAAAAAGGAAAAATCAAAGGCAGGTATACAATATTTGGAAAAAATCCTGATAAAATCTGGGAATTTAAAAACAATAACTCATACTTAATAAAAAAAAATAAGAAACTAAAACTAAGGGATAAACCTGAGAAATTAATTGAAAAAATAATTGAAGATTTTAAATTTAAAACTCCCAAAAATTTACCAAAAATTTGTTCACTTATATCTGGATATTTTTCTTACGATTCAATCAGGTACATCGAAAAAATTCCAAATAAATGTACAGATGATCTTAACTTGCCTGATGTTAGACTTTTACGCCCTAGAACACTTATTATTTATGACAACTTAAAAAAAGAAATATTTTATATTTGCAATATTTTCAAAGATGAAAAAATTACAAACTATAAAAAAAAATATGATGAAATCAAATCAAATCTATTTAAACTTCTAATTCAGTCTTCTATAAAAAATATTAATAACAAAATAGATAAAGACTTTAAAAAAATAAAGGTTAAATCAAATACTTCTAAAAGTAAGTTTTTGCAAATGGTTGATAAAGCAAAAAAATATATCAAAATAGGTGATATTTTCCAGGTAGTTTTAAGTCAAAGATTTGAGGCTAAATTAACAAAAAAACCCTTAGAGATTTACAAAAAACTCAGAGTTACTAACCCTTCACCTTTTATGTTTTTTTTTAATTTTAAAGATTTTCAGATCATAGGTGCAAGTCCTGAGATTTTAGTAAGGCTTAGAGATAATAAAATTACAGTAAGGCCGATTGCGGGAACAAGACCTCGTGGAAAAACAATTAAAGAAGATCGCAATTATGAAAAAAGTCTTCTTAACGATAAAAAAGAACTTTCAGAACATCTAATGTTATTAGATTTAGGAAGGAATGATGCTGGTAAAGTTTCAAAAATCAATACAGTAAAAGTAACAGAGAGCTTTTTAATTGAGAGATATTCGCATGTAATGCATATAGTTTCAAACGTTGTTGGTGAATACAATAAAAAATTTTCAAAATTCAAATCACTTTTAGCTGGCTTTCCTGCTGGAACTGTTTCTGGAGCTCCAAAGATAAGAGCAATGGAAATTATTGATGAACTTGAAACAACAAAAAGAAAGGTTTACGCAGGCGGTATTGGATATTTTTCAGCAAATGGAGAATTTGACACATGTATAGCTTTAAGAACAGCTGTTGCAAAAAAAGGTAAATTTTACGTTCAGGCTGGAGCTGGTATTGTTGCTGATAGTAAACCTTTAAATGAATATGAGGAAACAGTTAATAAAGCTAAAGCTTTAATTAATGCATTAAAATGAAAAAAATAATTTTAATTGATAATTACGATAGTTTTACTTTCAATCTCTATCATTATCTTTCTTCTTTGAAAGTAAATGTTGAAGTTATAAGAAATGATGAGATTACTTCAAATGAAATTTTAAAAAGAAAATATCATAAGATTGTAATCTCACCTGGTCCAGGTAATCCCAATCAATCTGGTAATTGTCTAAAAATTGTAAAATCTTTGTATTATAAGATACCAATACTTGGTGTTTGTCTAGGTCATCAAATTATAGGACAGGTGTTTGGATCTAAAATTATTCAAGCAAAAAAATTAATGCATGGAAAAGCTAGTAAAATAATATCAAAAAGAACTGGTTTATTAAAAAACTTACCAAGAACTTTTGAAGCAACTCGTTATCATAGCTTAATTATTGACAAAAGATCACTATCCAAAGACCTTGAAATAACTGCTGAAACTAAAGATGGGTTAATAATGGGTGTGAGACACAAAAAATACCAAGTTCATGGAGTGCAATTTCACCCCGAAAGTATTAAAACTAAATTAGGTATTAAAATTTTAAAAAACTTTATTAGAATTTAAAATTAATGAAACAATTCATTGAAAAAATTAAAAAAAAAGAAAATTTATCATTTGAGGAAAGTAAAAAAGCTTTTGAACTATTAATGGAAGGTAAAGCAAAAGATCAAGAAATATTTGACTTTTTGACACTTTTGTCAATCAAAGGTGAAGTATCCGAAGAAATAGCAGGTGGTGTTTACGTTTTGAGAAATAAATCAAAAAGAGTTAATGTCGAAAATTGTATTGATACATGTGGGACTGGTGGAGATGGTATGAATACTCTTAATATTTCAACAGCATCTGCATTATTACTTTCAAGTATGGGTGTTAAAGTTGCAAAACATGGAAATAAAGCTGTATCTTCAAAGTGTGGATCAGGTGATGTTTTAGAGGCTTTAAATATCAATATTGATTTAGAACCAAATGATATTGAGACTCAAATTGATAAAAATAATTTTGGTTTCATGTTTGCACCTAATTATCATAGTGCGATGAAATTTGTCGGACCAACTAGGAAAAAAATTGGAAAAAGAACTATATTTAATATGATTGGACCTCTAAGTAGCCCTGCTTTAGTAAAGCGACAAGTAGTTGGTGTTTTTGATAAAAAACTCTTAAAGATATTTGCAAATGCTTTGAAAAATTTAGATATTAAATTTGCATGGATTGTTAATAGCGAAGATGGTCTAGATGAAATTTCACCCTATGCAAAAACAAATGTTATCCAGTTAAAAGATAATAAAATTTCTGAGATTGTAATTTAATCCTGACATTTTATTTAGTGTTGATAGTCCAGACTTTACTTTGAGAGTTGCTGAAAAAGTAAAAAGTATTAATCCTAATATTAAAACAATTCATTACGTAGCTCCTCAAGTTTGGGTTTGGAGAGAGGGAAGGGTAAAAAAGTTTAAAAAATTCTTAGATCATATTTTATTATTATTTGATTTTGAAAAAAAATATTTTGACAAAGAAAATATCCCAAATACTTTTGTTGGTCATCCATTATTAGAGTATGAAACTAAAGATAAGATAGATCTATCTAGCATCATATCAAATGATAAAAAAATTATTTCTCTTTTTTCTGGTAGTAGATCATCCGAAGTAAACTTACTTTTACCTATATTAATTGATTTTATAAATATGATGAATGCAAAATTTGATAATTTTACTTTTGTATTTCATGCAACTGATGAAAATAAGAATTTAATTAGTGAAAAAATTAATAACGTAAATTTAAAAGATATCGAAGTTATTTCTGATGAAAATATAAAAAAACAAATACTAAATAAATCTACTTTTGCAGTCTCTAAATCTGGCACAGTTTCTCTTGAAATCTGTAATGCAAAAGTTCCATCTATAATTATTTATAAAATGAATTTTTTAAATTTTTTAATTGTTAAAATGTTGGTCAAAACAAAATTTGCTAACATCATTAATATAATTAATAAAAAGGAAATAATTCCTGAATTAATACAAAAAGAGTGTAATGCTAAAGAGATTTATAATTCAGTTGTTTATTTTTTAAAAAATCCAGAATTAATGAAAAAACAAATTAATGATTGTGAGGAAACTTTAACTAAAATCAGATCAAAAACCTCATCTTCTGATGAAGCTTGCTCGGTATTAACTAAGTTTCTTATTGGTTAATCTTTTTGTTACTTCTTCTTTTCCAAGTGAAATAATTATATCATATATTCCAGGTCCAAATTTTGAACCTGTTAAAGCTATTCTTAATGGCTGACCAACACCCTTAAAATTAGTATCGTTTGATTTAATCAAATTATTCATTATTGGCTCTAATGTTTCTTTGCTCAGTTTATCAACGCTACCAAATTGAGTGTTGAAATCGGAAATGACCTTTTTAGCCTTTTCATCAATTAACTTAATATCATCTTGATTAAAATTAATCTCATCAACCATTATATATTGACCATTATTATATATATCTTCCAACGTTTTAGCTTTGTTTTTAAGGAAGGTAAGGGATTTTTTAATCTTATCTTTTTTATCTGATTGAATTTCACTTTTATATAATTTGCAATACTCTATTAATAGATTGAATAAATCATTTTCGAAGATATTTTTAATATAGTGTTCATTCATTGATAAAATTCTGCTCATGTCTAACTTTGATGGAGACTTACCAATTCCTTCGAGATTAAAATGTTTGATACTTTCATCTAAAGTGAATATTTCTTTATCTTTATAAGACCATCCTAATCTAAGAAGATAGTTTCTAAGAGCATCAGGCATAATACCAATTTTAGAGTAATCATCTAACGTAGAAGCCTTGTCTCTCTTTGATAGCTTCTTTCCTTCAATAGTATGTATTAAAGGTATATGTGCAAATGAAGGTATTTCCCATTTCATAGCTTGATAAATTTGAATTTGTTTAAAAGTATTTATTTTATGGTCATCACCTCTAATTATATGTGTCATATTCATTTGATGGTCGTCCACAGATGCTGATAAGTTATATGTTGGAGTTCCATCATTTCTTAAAATGATAAAATCTTCTATAGTATTATTATCTATTTCAACATCACCTTGAACTAAATCTTTTAATATTGATGTTCCATCTATCTTACTTTTAAATCTGATAACTGGTTTAATATCTTTTGGAGCATCAGTTTCTTTCTTATCTCTCCATTTTCTATCATAGATATAAGGAATTTTTTTTTGTCTTGCTCTTTTTTTTTGTTCTTCTATTTCTTCACTAGAACAATAACATTTATAAGCATGACCATTTTTAAGTAATTCATTTGCAACTTTTATGTGATCTTCTATCTTTTTTGACTGAATATATTCTTCTCCATCATAGTTAATACCAATCCATTTAAGAGACTGTATAATTTGATTTTTATATTCATCCTTCGATCTTTCTTTATCAGTATCTTCAACTCTAAGATAAAAATCACCTTTTTGGTTTTTAGAATATAACCAATTAAATAAAGCCGTTCTTACCCCACCTATATGCAAAGGCCCAGTAGGAGATGGAGCAAATCTTGTTGCTACTTTTTTCATTGAAAATGTTTAGACTATTTTGCTAGAAGTTTCTATATAAAGATACTAACACGCCCTGTACTTTAACTCTATCTGGACCAAAAATTTTAGTTTCGTAGTTTTTATTTGCACTTTCAAGTGCTACAACTTTACCTTTTTTTCTTATTCTTTTAAGCATGGCTTCATGCTCATCAATTAAAGCTACAACTATTTTTCCGTTATCAGCTGTATCTGTTCGTTTAATAATAACTGTATCACCTTCATTAATCCCAGCTTCTATCATAGAGTCTCCTTGTACTTTCAGACCAAAATAATCACCATTTTTTTCTAAGTTACTAGGTAGTGGAATTCTAGATACTTCGTTTTGAATTGCTTCTACGGGGGTTCCAGCTGCTATTTTTCCTAAAACCGGAACTTCTACGTCATCAGACATAGGCTTATCTTCGTCCAAACCACCTTTTATAACACTAGGTGAAAAACTGTTATATATATCATTTGCCGATGCTGTTTCTGGTAATTTTATAACCTCTAGTGCTCTTGCTTTATGAGCAAGTCTTTTGATAAATCCTCTTTCTTCTAATGCACTAATTAATCTATGAATTCCTGACTTAGACTTTAAATTAAGAGACTGTTTCATTTCTTCATATGAAGGAGATACTCCTGAGCTTCTCAACCTTTTGTTGATAAATAAGAGTAGGTTTTTTTGTTTTTTTGTTAGCATAAGAACAAATATCGTACAAAATATGTTCTATAAAAGTTCTTTACAATTCACAATAGTAAAAAAAGCTAATAAAATAGGGGATTATTTGACTAAAGAACAGAAAAAATAGAATTATTATCCAAATCTTTCAAAAGTGATTCACCAATTAAAAAAGTTTTTATAGAGGTATTTTTTGAGAGCTCTAAAAGTTCGTCCTTTGTTTTTATTCCACTTTCAGAAATTAATGGACCTTTGTGATTTACCAAAATTTCATAAATATCATAAGTTGTATTTATATCAGTCTTTAGAGTTTTTAAATTTCTATTATTTATCCCTATCAAGGCATTTTTATACTTGAGAGCATTCTTGGCTTCTTCAACAGTGTGCACTTCAACTATAACTGACATATCTAATCTTAATGCTTCATCATATAATTCATTAGCAAGTTTATCAGAAACTCCAGCTAAAATTATTAGTATTGCATCAGCCCCATAACTTTTTGCCAGAGGTATTTGAAACTTGTCTACAAAAAAATCTTTACAAAGGATTGGTAAATTAATTTTTTGTTTAATTCTACTTATGTGGTTCAAATTGCCTAAAAAAAAATCCTCCTCAGTCAAAACTGATAAACAAGTAGCTTTATTACTGTCATATATATTGGCTATTTTAACAGGATCATAATCATCAATAATTATACCTGCTGATGGACTAGCTTTTTTAATTTCAGCAATAATTGAAAATTTACTATTTTTTATATTATTTTCAATTTTTTCTTTAAAATTAATAAATGTTTTATAC
>CACGKR010000022.1 GCA_902573705.1 uncultured Pelagibacteraceae bacterium | reverse complement strand
ATAGGTTTAGCCAATAAAACTTCAAATGGAAGATTTGCAAAAGATAGTTATAGAAGATTTATCCAGATGTACGGTAGTGTTGTAATGAAAGTAGAAAATTATTATTTTGAGGAATTAATTGAGAATTACAAATTAACAAAAGGCGTCTTGTTAGATACTGATCTAGATGAAGAAGACTGGGATGGATTAATTCAAGATTTTAAAAATACCATTAAAGAGAAAACAAAAAAAGATTTTCCACAAGATGTTTACCATCAATTATTTGGAGCTATAACAGCAGTATTTTTATCCTGGGAAAGTAACCGAGCTAAAGTTTATAGGAAATTAAATCAAATTCCATCTGATTGGGGAACAGCAGTAAATGTACAATCAATGGTTTTTGGTAACATGGGAAATGATTGTGCAACTGGAGTGGTTTTTACAAGAAACCCATCTGATGGTTCAAATAATATTTATGGAGAATATTTGATTAATGCACAAGGTGAAGATGTGGTTGCTGGAACCAGAACGCCACAATATATCACTAAAATAGCAAAAAAAAATTCAAAAACAAAAGAAGATTCTATGGAAGAATCAATGCCCAAAGTTTATGCAGAATTATTTAAAATTTTAAAAAGACTAGAAAAACATTATAGAGATATGCAAGATGTGGAATTTACCGTTGAAAATAAAAAACTTTGGATTCTACAAACTCGTTCAGGTAAGAGAACATCTAAATCTGCAGTTAAAATTGCAGTTGATATGGTTAAAGAAAAATTAATATCAAAAAATGAAGCTGTTTTAAGAATTAATCCTAACTCTTTAGATACATTATTACATCCAACATTAGATGAAAAAAGCGCTATCGAAGTAATTGCCAACGGTTTACCGGCATCTCCAGGCGCTGCGAGTGGTAAAGTAGTTTTTACTTCTGAAGATGCTGAAAGACTAAATGACATGATGCAAGATACTATTTTAGTTAGAGTAGAAACATCACCCGAGGATATACAAGGAATGCATGCGGCAAAAGGAATTTTAACTGCTAGAGGTGGTATGACGAGCCATGCTGCAGTAGTTGCTAGAGGTATGGGAAGACCTTGTGTTTCTGGGACAAGTGAAATCGATATTAATTATGAAAAAAAAATTTTTAAATCACCAACGGTTGAAGTGAAAGAAGGTGATGTAATAACAATTGATGGTTCTACTGGTAGAATTATCTTAGGGAGCGTACCAACAGTAAAACCAGAAATTTCAGGAGATTTTTCAAAATTAATGAAATGGGCTGATAAAATAAGAAAATTAAAAGTTAGAACAAATTCTGAAACACTAATAGACACTAAAACTGCTAGGGACTTTGGTGCAGAAGGAATAGGTCTTTGCAGAACAGAACATATGTTTTTTGATGAGGAAAGAATTCTTTCAGTTAGGGAGATGATTTTGTCGAAAACTGAAGAAGATAGAGGTAAAGCTTTAACGAAGCTTTTACCACATCAGAAAAAAGATTTTTTAGAAATTTTTAAAATAATGCACAGTCTTCCTGTAACAGTCAGATTATTAGATCCTCCTTTACATGAGTTCTTACCAAAATCTAAAAAAGAAATTTTAGAAATAGCAAATGTTATTGGATCTGATTTGAAAGAAGTGAATTCTAGAATAGAAGAGCTTCATGAGCAAAATCCAATGCTTGGTCACAGAGGATGCAGATTAGGAATCTCATTCCCAGAAATTTATGAAATGCAATGTACTGCAATTTTTGAGGCTTTATCAGAGCTTAAAAAAAATAAGCAGAAATTCGCTTTTCCTGAGATTATGATACCTTTAGTTTCCACTGAAGCTGAAATTAAGATTATGAAAGATCTTGTCATAAATACTGCAAAAAAGGTTCAAGAAAAAAATAATGTAAAAATAGAATTTTTGGTTGGAACTATGATTGAATTACCTAGGGCTGCAATTAAAGCTAAAGATATTGCAAAACATGCTGAATTTTTCAGTTTCGGTACAAATGATTTAACTCAAACTACTTTTGGAATAAGTAGAGATGATAGTGGAAAATTTTTAAATGATTATATTGATAATAAAATTTTCACCATCGACCCATTCGTTTCAATAGACGATGGAGTTAAAGATTTAATTGAAATCGCAGTTTTAAAAGGAAAAAAGCAAAATAGAAAAATTAAACTTGGTATTTGCGGAGAACATGGCGGTGATCCTGAGAGTATAAATTTTTGCTCAAAAGTTGGTCTAGATTATATTTCATGTTCACCTTATAGAGTTCCAATTGCTAGATTAGCCGCAGCGCAAGCAGAAATTAATAAAAAGAAATAATTATTTTGAAAATTAACTTTAACAATTTAATTATTACTAAATAATTTAAAAGGGGCGTTCTGTTGCCAGGTGCCCCATACCCCGTTTACTTAATTAACAAAGTTAATTAAGCAGCAAGTGCATAACTTTCGTTAGCAATTATAAATTAGCCCTTCACGGAGGAACAATTCCGAACGAAAGAATAACCTTTAGTCACTCGTCGAATCTAGTTCACCCCCATAAGTTGTAAATGGTGGAGGTGGTGGGTACTGCCCCCACGTCCGCAATGGTTATTACGAAATTCGTTTATCGTCGTAGTTGGCAAGCCAACACTATTAATATAAAAGCAATTTAAAGAGATTCAATAAAAATCATGAAATTAACTAAAGAACAATATAAAGAGATCAAAGACCAACAATCCCAACAAAATCCCACAAAAAGAGTTACAGCTCCTGAACTTGAAAAAATTCTCTATGAAGCAATCCCAGCACTTGACCATGGTTTTGTCAGAGTAATTGATTACATGGGTGATGACACATCAATAGTTCAATCTGCAAGAGTTTCATATGGAAAAGGAACTAAACAAGTTTCAACTGACTCTGGTCTGATTAAATATTTAATGAGACATTGGCATAGTACACCATTTGAAATGTGCGAAATAAAATACCATGTTAAGCTTCCAATTTTTATTGCTAGACAATGGATTAGACATAGGACTGCAAACGTAAATGAATATTCAGCTAGATATTCTATTTTAGATAAAGAATTTTATTTACCTTCAGCTGAAAATTTAGCGGCTCAATCATCAAGTAATAGACAAGGAAGAGGAGATGTAATTGAAGGTGAGCATGCAAAAGAAGTTTTGGAACTTTTGAAAAATGATGCTGAAAGAACTTATGATAATTATGAAATGATGCTTAATGAAAGATTTGATGGGACCACCATAGATGATAATAAAAAAGGCTTAGCAAGAGAATTAGCTAGAATGAACTTAACTTTAAATACATATACTCAGTGGTATTGGAAAACAGATTTGCTTAATTTGATGAATTTTTTAAGACTTAGAGCTGATAGTCACGCTCAATATGAAATAAGAGTTTACGCAGATATAATGTTGGATACTGTAAAAAAATGGGTTCCTATAACTTATGATGCTTTTATGGATTATAGAGTTGGTGGAACAGAGGTTTCAGCCAAAGGAAAATTGATTATTCAAAAACTCATAATAGGTGAAGATATAAATGCTGAAAGTTCAGGACTTTCAAAAAGAGAGTGGAATGAACTTATGATAGCTTTTGATCTTAAAGATAAGTTAATTTAATTTTATTAGCAAAATTGAGATATATTTTTGAAATTACATGATCAGAATTTGACTCTACTATAGGTTTTCCCTCATCGCCTAATTTTCCAACTTCGGGATTAAGTGGTATTTCTCCTAAAAATTCTTTTTTAAATTTTTCTGCTGTTCGTTTAACTCCACCTTCGCCGAAAATTCTATATTTTTTACCATCATCTCCTATAAAAAAACTCATGTTATCTACTAAACCTAAAATTTTTACACCAAGTTTATCAAACATTTTTATCCCTCTTATAACATCCAACAAAGCAACTTCTTGGGGTGTTGAAACTATAATTGCTCCATCCATTTTAATTTCTTGCGAAAAAGTTAATTGAGCATCCCCAGTCCCAGGTGGCATATCAACTATTATAAAATCTAAATCTTTCCATTTAACTTTTTGCGTAAAAGTTTTAATTGCACTTGTCACCATTGGACCACGCCAAATCATGGGAGTTTGTTGATCAGTCAGAAAACCAATAGACATACACTGAATATCATACTTGACTACAGGTTCTAATTTTTGTCCATCACTTTTTGGTTTTTCATTTATACCTAACATTTTTGGCACTGATGGACCGTAAATATCTGCGTCTAATAAACCGACTTTACACCCTAATTTTTTTAATGCTAAAGCCAGGTTCGTTGCGAAAGTAGATTTTCCAACACCACCTTTTGCACTAGAAACAGCAATTGTAAACTTGGTGCCTATAATAGGATTTTTTACTGGTGTTTTTTTACTTATTTTAGCACGCATTGCGTCACTTAATTCTGGTTTTTCCTTTGGCATAGTTACATCTTAACTTGTTTTTCCATATAAAGACATTATATAGATTGCCATATGTCAGATGATTTTAGACAAAGCGGAGGTAGTCCTTGGGGAACACCCCCAGGTGGTGGAAGTGGTAATGGCTCAGGAAGAGGCCCAACACCTCCAGATATTGAAAAAATTATTAGAGAATTTCAGGAAAAAATAAAAAAATTTTTACCCGGTGGAAGCTCATCTGGAGGAAAGCAGGCTATCCTAGTTTTAATAATTCTTGGTTTTATTTGGTTGGCAAGTGGACTTTATCGAGTTTTACCAGATGAACAAGGGGTTGTTCTTAGATTTGGAAAGTTTGTTAAAACAACACAACCAGGATTAAATTATCATATACCTTTTCCGGTTGAATCTGTGCTTACTCCAAAAGTTACAAAAGTTAACAGAATAGATATCGGTTTTAGATCAGAGAGGGATAGTGGATTTTCTTCCTCAGGAGGTGTAGCAGATGTACCACAAGAAAGTTTGATGTTAACTGGAGATGAAAATATAGTAAATATAGACTTTTCAGTTTTTTGGGTAATTAAAGATGCAGGAAATTTTTTGTTCAAAATTCAAGATCCAGAGGGCACTGTAAAAGCTGCAGCCGAAACTGCAATGAGAGAGGTGATAGCTAGATCTAATATACAACCTATTTTAACAGAGGGTAGATCTGTAATAGAAACTGACACTCAAGAAATTATTCAAAAAATTTTGGATGAGTACACCAGCGGTATTCAAATTACTCAAGTACAGACGCAAAAAGCCGATCCGCCTGATCAAGTTATAGACGCATTTAGAGATGTACAAGCAGCAAGAGCTGACATGGAGAGATCTAAGAATGAAGCCGAAGCATATGCTAATGATGTAATTCCTAGAGCAAGGGGTGAAGCTGAAAAAATTCTTCAAGCTGCTGAAGCTTATAAAAAAGAAGTCGTCGCTAAAGCAGAAGGTGAAGCAAGCAGATTTCTAGCTATTTATAACGAGTATAAAATGGCTAAATCAGTTACTCAGGAAAGAATGTATCTTGAAACCATGGAAAAAGTTTTAGCTGATATTGACAAGGTAATTATAGAGAAAAACGCAGGCTCAGGTGTTGTTCCATATTTACCTTTGCCAGAATTAAAAAAGAAAGCGACAAATTAATATGAACATGGGAAAGATTATAGCTGGCTTATTAGTTGCAATTGCGGCAACATTATTTTTTTCAATTTTTATAGTTAAAGAAGTTAACCAGGCTATTGTGTTACAATTTGGTGACCCAAAAAGAATTATTTCTAATCCAGGTTTAAATTTTAAGATCCCATTTATTCAAAATGTTGTTTTTTTAGATAAACGAATTTTAAATTTAGATACTCCTCCAGAAGAAGTAATTGCTTCAGATCAAAAAAGATTGATTGTAGACGCTTTTGCAAGATTTCAAATAGTAGACCCTTTGAAATTTTATATATCAGTTGGAAATGAAAGGGTAGCAAGATCTAGATTAGCAACGATTATAAATTCAAGAATAAGAAATGTTTTAGGTCAACAAGAATTACAAACACTTTTATCTGAAGATAGAACTAAACAGATGGCTTTAATTCAAGAAGGAGTAAATAATGAAGCAGAGAATTTTGGAATTAAAATTAATGATGTAAGAATAAAAAGAGCAGACCTTCCGCAAGCAAATAGTGATGCAATTTTTAGAAGAATGCAAACTGAAAGAGAGAGAGAGGCAAAAGAATTCAGAGCAAGGGGGGCAGAGATGGCAGTTACTATCACTTCAACTGCAGACAAAGAGGTTACTGTAATACTTGCTGAAGCTCAAAAAAAATCAGAAATTATGAAGGGAGAGGGTGATGGTAAGAGAAATAATATCTTCGCTGGTGCATTTGGTCAAGATCCTGAGTTTTTTGCATTTTATAGAGCCATGCAAGCTTACGAAAAAGCTTTAATTGGAGGTGAGACATCTTTAATTTTGTCTCCTGATAGTGAGTTCTTTAAATTCTTTGGGAATATAAAACCACAGACTGAATAAAACTTAATGAATGAATTGATCATTGCTTTTGGTCTTTTCTTATTTATTGAGGGAATTTTATATGCCATATTTCCATCAAAAATGAGGAATATGCTAAAAAAAATTGAGTTTATTAATGATAGTCAACTGAGAACTGGTGGGTTAATTTTTGCAATAATAGGATTTATTATTATTTATTATAAGATGAACTAAAATGAAGAAAATAAGAACATTAATCACAACATTTATATTTTTTATAAATTTACAAGTTCATTCCTTTTCTCAAAATACACCTGGATCATTTGCAGATTTAGCTGAAAAGTTGATGCCATCAGTGGTGAATATCTCAACAACAACAACAATAACAACACAATCAAACCCTTTTCCTTTTCAATTTCCACCAGGTTCGCCTTTTGAGGACATGTTTAAAGAATTTGGAGCACCACAAGAAAGAAAGTCATCAGCTCTTGGCTCGGGATTTATAATTGATGAAAAAGGAATAGTTGTAACTAACAATCATGTTATTCAAGATGCAGAAGATATAATTATAAGAGTAAATGGAGATAAAGAGTTCAAAGCTAACGTGATTGGTGCAGATCCATTATCAGATATTGCAGTATTACAACTTGATACAAAAGAAAAATTCATTCCAGTAAACTTCGGAGATTCTGATAAAGCTAGAATAGGAGATTGGGTAATAGCAATTGGCAACCCCTTTGGTTTGGGAGGAACTGTTACTTCCGGTATAATCTCTGCAAGAAATAGATCGATTGGTTTATCAAGATATGAGGATTATATTCAAACAGATGCTTCTATAAATTCTGGAAATTCAGGTGGACCTTTATTTGATATGAAAGGTGATGTTATTGGCATCAATACGGCTATTCTTGGAAGAAATGGATCAATAGGAATTGGTTTTTCAATACCGTCGAATAGTGCAAAAATTGTAATAGATCAATTAATTAAGTTCGGTGAGACTAAAAGAGGATGGCTTGGCGTAAGGATACAGGACGTTACACAAGAAATAGCAGATGTAGAAAAATTAAACGAACCACGTGGTGCACTTGTTGCGAGTGTTGCACAAAACAGCCCTTCAGAAAAAGCTGGTGTAAAAGCAGGTGATATAATTTTAGAATTTGACGGAGAAAAGATACAAGAAATGAAACAACTTCCTATCATAGTAGCAAGAACTGAGGTTGGAAAAAAAGTTAAAGTTAAAATATGGAGAAACAAAAAAGAGATTATCAAAACTATTACGCTTGGAAGATTAGAAACATCAGAAGATTTTAAAGTTGCAGAAAAAAGTAAGGAACCACTTGAATTAAGAGTTGAAGATTTAAAAATTTCCGTAAGAGATGTAACTAATGAGGATATCAAAATTAGAAACTTACCAAATCAAACCTCAGGATTAGTCATAACTAAAATTGATAAAGTTAGTCCATTAATAAATTCTATAGAAGAAAATAGTATAATTTTAGAGGCTCAAAAGAAAAAAATTAGATCTGTTGATGACTTAGAGCAAGTAGTTAAAGAAGTTTTAAAATCAAATCAAAAGACTATATTATTAGTAATCTATAATAGTCAAAATCAAAGACGATATATCGGTATTAAATTAGATTAATATTTTATGGATTTAAAATCCAAAATTATTTTAATTTATGGACCAACAGCTTCAGGGAAATCTAAATTTGCAGTTCAACTTGCTAAAAAAATAAATGGAGAGATAATCAATGCCGATAGTATGCAAGTTTATAAAGAACTTAAGATTTTATCAGCTAGACCTTCGCAAATAGATTGTCAAAATATTAAACATCATTTATATGGCTTCCTAAGTGTAAAAAAGAATTTTTCTACAGGTGATTGGCTTAAACTAACGAACAAGAAAATTTTAGATTTAAAAAAAAGAGGGAAAATAGCTATTTTAGTTGGAGGTACTGGTCTTTATTTTAAAGCTTTAACAAATGGATTAGTAAACATTCCAAATATTCCAATAAAACTTAGAAATAAAATAAGATCTTTACATAAAAAA
>CACGKR010000021.1 GCA_902573705.1 uncultured Pelagibacteraceae bacterium | reverse complement strand
CCAAAAATGTATTTATACATGACGCTGCAAGACCAAATTTTTCAATAAAATTACTCAAAAATATTTCAAAAAGTCTTAAAAAAAATAAAGCGGTAGTTCCAATCATATATTCAAAGGACTCTGCAAAATATAAAATTAAAAACAAAGTTGTGAATTTAAATAAAGAAAATTTAATACTAACGCAAACTCCACAAGCTTTCAGGTTTAATGAATTGTATAATATTTCAGTAAAAGAAAAGTTAAAAGTAAGCGATGAAGCCTCTATTTTTCTTAATCAAAATTATAAGATAAAGTTTATACCTGGTGAAAATACCAATAATAAGATTACCTTTTTGGAAGATTTGCAAGAGGCTAAAACTTATTATGGATTAGGTTTCGATATCCATAAATTGGTAAGAAATAAAAAACTTTATCTTGGTGGAAGTAAAATACCATTTCATTCGGGATTACAAGGTCACTCCGATGGTGATGTCATTTTACATGCTATAACCGACTCCATTTTAGGAGCTATGAAAAAAAAAGATATTGGAACCTTCTTTCCTAATATAAAAAAATTTAAGAATATAAGATCACCAAAAATGTTAAAACCTATTACTGATAATCTAATTGAATCAAATTATTTCATAAATAATTTAGATATAAATTTAATCTGTCAACAACCTAAAGTTTCAAAATATAGAAATAAGATAATTAACTCAATATCTCAAATAATGAATTTAGATAAAAATAAAATTAATCTAAAAGGTAAGACTGTTGAAAAATTAGGATTAATAGGGCAGGAAAAAGCTATTGCTTGTGAAGTTATAATCTCAATTACAAAATATGAATAAGAATATAATTGCTTTGTTTGTAACTATGTTTGGATTAGGAAAGTTTCCAAAAATTCCTGGCACCTTTGGATCTTTAGCTACAGTAATTATACTTTATATTTTCTTTCATATCTTAGATTTATCATCGAATTTAATATTAATAGGGTTGATAATTATTTTTGTTTTTTCTTTTTTTGCAGTTGCAGTACATATAAAAGATAAAGAAAATAAAGATCCAAAAGAAGTTGTTATTGACGAATTAATTGGTCAATCAATACCAATATATCTGTATGAAATCTCACACGGTACAGAAAAATCATCCAATGAAGCTATTATTTTTTATGGTGTTTGTTTTATATTATTTAGGTTTTTCGACATAGTAAAACCATTTCCTGTGAATTTTTTTGATAAAAATTTCAAAAATAGTTTTGGTGTAATCATGGATGATGTTTGTGCTGGATTTTATGTTGTTTTATCTTTAATTTGTTTCATGGTTTTAAACAGTTATTTGATGTAATGGAATCTTTAGTAAGACGACTAGCTAAAAAAAAATTAAAAATTTCTATAGCCGAATCTTGCACTGGCGGTTTATTAGCTAGCTCAATTACTTCTATTAGTGGCGCCTCAAAAGTATTCAATTTAGGTTTAGTCACTTATTCTAACCAAGCAAAAATTAAAATTTTAAATGTAAATAAAAATATAATTAAAAGATACGGTGCAGTTAGTCGTGAATGTTGTTTAGCGATGGTAAATAATTTATCTAAAATCTCAAAAGCAAATATTAATATTTCTATTACCGGAATTGCTGGGCCCAAAGGTGGAACAAAACAAAAACCAGTTGGTTTAGTTTATATAGGAATTAAAAAAAATAATAAAACATCAATAAATAAATGTTTATTTAGAAGTAAAAAAAGATCGTTAATTCAAAAAGCTACAGTTAAAAAAGCCTTAAATTTAGTTTTTAGAATTGTTAAATAACTTTTCTGCTCTCTCCTGAAAAGCGTCAGCTATTTTCTCTAATCCGAATTGGAAGGAAACAACCATTAAAGAATTTAAAAATTTATTTTTTATTTCAAAATCGATGTCAAAAATTACTTCAGTGATACCATTTTGTTTATCTGAAAATGACCAATTATTTGAAAGATGATTTAAAGGTCCTTCTATATTTCTAACATATATGGAATCTTTCTTTTTGTTAAAAACAACATCACTTTTATAAGTGTCTTTAAATGGACCTTTTCCAATTGTTAAGTCAGCAATTATATTTTTTAAATCACCCTCATCTTTAGTTTTATAAATTTTAGCGTCATAGCAAAAAGGTACAAACTCTGGATATCTTTCAATATCAAGCACAAGATTAATCAAATCCTTTTTTTTACATTCAATTAACCTCTTTACAGAAGCTTTAGGCATCAATTTATATTTAATCTCTTTTTTTGTAATTTAGCAAAGTCATCATCCGCATGATAAGAAGATCTCGTTAAAGGAGAGGATGAAACTAAAAGAAACCCTTTTGATTTTGCAATTAATTCTAGTTCTTTAAATTCATTTGGATGATAATATCTTTCAAGTGGGTGATGTTTAACAGAAGGCTGAAGATATTGACCAATTGTTATAAAATCAACACTTGCTGATCTTAAATCATCCATAACTTGAATAATTTCATCATGCTCTTCACCAAGGCCAACCATAATTCCAGACTTTGTAAAAACTTTATCGTTATTTTTTTTTGCTTTTTTAAGAAGTTCAAGTGATGCGAAATACCTAGCCCCAGGTCTAACTTTTAAATAAAGTCGAGGCACAGTCTCTATATTATGATTGAATACATCTAAATCTGCTTCGAGTATTTTTTTATAAGACTCGCCCTTTCTCAAAAAGTCAGGAGTTAAAACTTCAATTGTAGTATTGGGATTTTTTTTTCTTGTAGTATCTACAACTTTTTTAAAGTGATTTGAACCGCCGTCAGCAAGATCATCTCTATCAACAGATGTAATAACAACATGTCTCAAATTAAGTTTTTTTACTGCATTGGCTATTTTTATATCCTCGAAAGGATCTAATTTTTCTGGTTTGCCAGTCTTGACATCACAAAACGCACAGGCTCTTGTACACGTATCACCCATGATCATAAAGGTTGCGTGTCTTTTACTCCAACATTCAGTAATGTTTGGGCAGTTAGCTTCTTGACATACAGTCACAAGATTACTTTTATTAACTATAGTTTTTGTGAGAAAAAATTCTTTGCTATCTATTAATTTAGATTTAATCCAATTGGGTTTTTTTTTAATAGGATTAATCTGATTTTTAACTTTTTCAGGGTGGCGATATTTAATTTTTTGTGTCATTACTTTTTATTATATAAATTGTCTCATTTTTTTTTCCTAATAAAAGTCTTTCTCTAATCAAACTTTCAATATAATCAACATCAAGATTGTCACTTAATAATGAATTCTTAAAATCCAAGTCTTTTATTTGTTTTTTTATGAAATTTTCATTCTTTTTTAAATCATTTAATATTTGTTTTTTTTCAAAATAAGAAATTAGGCCTCTTTGTCCTGATAAGAGATTAAAAAAAAAATAAAGTATCAAAAAAGTAAAAAGTAATAAAAGGTAGTTTTTTTTAATTCTTTTGAGCATTAATGAATCTTATTCATTCTAGCCTTTTTTCCAAGTTCTTCTTCTATACGTATTAATTGATTATATTTAGCCACTCTTTCAGATCTAGCTAGAGATCCCGTTTTTATTTGGTTTGAATTAGTTCCTACCGCTAAGTCAGCTATAAACGTATCTTCACTGTCACCAGATCTATGAGAAATTATAGTTTTATAACCAATTGTTTGCGCGAATTTTATAACATCTAATGTTTCTGAAACTGTACCAATTTGATTTAGCTTAATTAAAATTGAATTAGATGAAATATTTAAGAAACCTTTCTTCAATCTTTCAAGGTTTGTTACATATAAATCATCTCCGACTATTTGAACTTTTTTTGTTGATTTCATTAACTTGTTCCATGCAAACCAATCGTTTTCAGCAAATGGATCTTCAATAGACTTAATTTTATATTTTTTAATAATTTTTTGGTATTCTTTAATAGATCTTTCTACTGAGATATAATTTTTTGAATGAATTGAATATTTGCCTTTTCTAAATAATTCGTTTGCAGCCACATCTAAACAAATTGAAACATCATTGCCGTTTTTAAACCCTGATTTTTGTATTGCTTTTACAATCAGGTCTAATGCTTGGTTATTATTGCTTATCATTGGTGCAAATCCACCTTCGTCACCAACAGATGTCGATAAACCTTTATCTTTTATTAATTTACTTAAATTTTTAATAACTACAAAACAAATTCTCATAGCTTCTGTAAAACTTTTTGCACGATCTGGTCTAATCATAAATTCTTGGATTCTAAGACCGTTGTTTGCGTGTGCTCCACCATTAATAATATTCATTAATGGATATGGTAATCGAAAATTATTTTTTTGAAGAAAAGTTTTATATAAAGGTAATTTTTTAGATTTTGCTGAAAGTTTTTTTACTGCCATTGAAACAGCTAACATTGCATTGGCACCTAGATTAGTTTTTTGTCTTGTGCCATCTAAGTTAATTAGTAAAGTATCAATTCTTTCCTGGTTGTGAATACTTTGTCCTTTTAATTTTTTTGAAATTTTTGAGTTAATCAAATTAACTGCATTTAAAACACTTTTTCCTAAATATCTTTTATTTTTATTATCTCTTTTTTCAAAAGCCTCATAAGTGCCAGTTGATGCACCAGAGGGACAAATGGCAGTGGAACTAATATTATTAATATAAACTTCAGCCTCAACTGTTGGATTACCTCTGCTATCAAATACTTGACGTGCCTTAATTTTTAAAATTTTGCTCACTATTTTTTGATTAGACTATCTATGTCGTTTAATTGTTTTAATAGATTCTCTAATTTATTCAATGGTACCATATTAGGACCATCTGATGGTGCATTATCGGGATCTTGATGTGTTTCAATAAACACGCCAGCAACACCCACGGCTACTGCAGCTCTTGCTAAATATTCAACAAATTCTCTTTGCCCTCCTGAGGACTCTCCTTGACCACCAGGTTGTTGAACGGAATGCGTTGCATCGAAAATTACTGGATAACCATTTTTAGCCATGATTGGCAAAGACCTCATATCTGAAACTAAAGTATTATATCCAAAGCTTGCGCCTCTCTCTGTTACCAAAATATTTTTATTCCCTGAGTCCGAAATTTTTTTTGTTACATTAACCATATCCCATGGAGCTAGGAACTGACCCTTTTTAACATTAATAATTTTATTTGTTTTAGCGGCAGCTATTAACAGATCTGTTTGTCTGCACAAGAAAGCGGGTATTTGTAAAACATCAACATGGTTAGCTATTAAAGAACATTGCTCAACATTATGAATATCAGTTAAAATTGGAACATTTAATTCTTTTTTAATTTTATCAAAAACTGGTAAAGACGCGTCAAGACCTGCGCCCCTTTTACCTTTTAAGCTTGTTCTGTTTGCCTTATCAAAAGAAGTTTTATAAATAAACCCAAGTCCAAATTTTTTTGTGATTTCTTGGATTTTACCTGCCATATCCATTGCATGTTGTTCAGTTTCCAACTGGCAAGGACCAGCTATAATACAAATCTTATTTTTGTTAGAAATTTCTATTTTTCCACACTTTACTTTAATACTACTCATTTGTGATTTTTTGATGCCTTAATAAATGATGAGAATAAAGGATGAGGAGATAAAGGTCTAGATTTAAATTCAGGATGAAACTGAACACCAATAAACCAGGGATGATTTTTAAGCTCAATTATTTCAGGTAATTTACCATCTGGAGATAAACCTGAAAATGACATGCCATTTTTCTCAAATATTTCTTTATAGGCTATATTAACCTCATATCTATGACGGTGTCTTTCTTTGATCAAATTCTTATTATAAATTTTCTTTATCATTGAATTTTCTTTAAGTTTAGCATCATAAGACCCTAGTCTCATAGTTCCTCCAAGGTCTGTTTTTGTACCTATGATTTTTTTACCATCTTTCGTCCATTCATTAATTAAACCAATAATATGTAAACCTTTTTTATCAAACTCACTAGATGTCGCTTTTTTTAAATTTAATTTATTTCTTGCAAACTCTATAATCGCCATTTGCATTCCATAGCAAATACCGAGAAATGGTATTTTATTTTTTCTAGCATATTTAATAGCTTCAATTTTTCCATTTGTTCCTCTTTTTCCAAAACCACCCGGTATTAAAACCCCAGAAATATTATTAAGTTTTGATTTTATTTCTGATATTTTGAGTCTTTCTGAGTCAATTCTCACTAAATTAACTTTTACATTATTCTCAATACCCCCGTGTGTTAGGGCTTCATCAAGTGATTTATAAGCGTCTTTTAATTCCACATATTTTCCAATAATAGCTATATTTATTTGTCTTTTAGTTTGTAAAATGATTTTAGTTATTTTTTTCCAAGGAGTTAGGTTTACAGGTTTTTTGGATCTCAATTTAAAATAATTTAAAACTTGAATATCAAGTTTTTCTTTAAAAAAGCTTATAGGTGCTTCATAAATAGTTCTAACATCAACAGTTTCAATAACATTCTTTATATCGACATTGCAGAACAGTGATATTTTTCTACGGTGCTCTAATGGTATTGATCTTTCAGATCTACAAATAATTATATCTGGTTGTATACCAATGCTTCTAAGCTCTTTGACAGAATGTTGTGTTGGTTTAGTTTTAATTTCATCAGAAGATTTTAAATAAGGAACAAGTGTTAAATGTATGAATAAAGCATTTTTTTTTCCGATATCATTTGCGAATTGTCTTATTGCTTCAACAAATGGTAAACTTTCAATGTCCCCAACTATACCTCCTATTTCACAAATTACGAAATCTTCTTTAGAAGACTCATTTTTGATAAACTCTTTAATTCGATCTGTGATATGTGGTATTACTTGAACAGTTTTGCCTAAGTAATTTCCTTTACGTTCTTTTTTAAGTACATCATTATAGATTTTTCCTGTAGTAATGTTGTCAGATTTTTTTGCTGAAACACCTGAAAATCTTTCATAGTGTCCTAGATCTAAGTCAGTTTCTGCTCCATCATCAGTAACAAAAACCTCACCATGTTGAAATGGACTCATTGTTCCCGGATCAACATTTAAATATGGATCTAATTTCCTTAATCTTACTTTGTATCCTCTAGATTGAAGAAGATAAGATAGTGAAGCTGAAGAGAGTCCTTTTCCTAATGAAGATACCACGCCGCCCGTGACAAAAATAAATCGCGCCATGGAAGTATCTTATAGCGAATAAAAAAGAAATTGAAAAGTATTAATTATTATTTTCTGGAATCTCTGGTGTATCCTCTGTTTTTTCCTCAACTGTATCCAAAACTGAAGATGTGGGCGCCAAATCACCTCTTGAAATAATTGTTAATCCTAAGCTACAGACAATAAAAAGAGTAGCTACAATAGCAGTTGCTTTAGTCATAAAATTTCCTGCGGATCTTGAAAACATGAAATTTTCCTGTGAAACACCAATACCTAGGGCACCACCCTCAGATTTTTGCATTAAAACAAGTAATACTAAAATTATTGCCAAAATGATATTCAGAATTAATAAAATATTTTCCATGTCGGTTAAATATATGTTTTTTTAATTATATCAATAAATTTTTTTGCGTCTTGAGAAGCGCCACCGATCATATAACCATCAATATTATTTATTAAATTTAATTCATTAATATTTTTTGGATTTACTGAACCACCATAAAGAACTTTTAAATTTTTAGCTTTTTTTTTTATGAATTTAATCGTCTCAAATAATTCTTTTGATTTTGGAATTAAACCAGATCCAATAGACCATATTGGTTCATAAGCTATGATAATATTCTTTTTACTCTTAATTTTATTTAAGCCGCGTGTAATCTGTTTATTTAATAGCCTATTCGTTTTATTTTTTTTTTTTTCTTTTAAAGTTTCACCAATACAAAATATAACTTTAAGTCCTGATTTAAGAGCAGATTTAATTTTAGTGTTAATTAGTTTATCTGTTTCACCATTTTGTCTGTTTTCAGAGTGGCCAATAATTACGTATTTGGCTCCAGCATTTTTTATCATTATAGTATTTATTGATCCAGTAAAGGCACCGTAATTTTGATTTTCATGACAGTTTTGGGCCCCTACCTGAATAGGTGTTTTTTTTAGTTTTTTGAACATTGGATTGATAAGGGTACTAGGAGGACAATAAATTATTTTACTAGAAGTATTTTTTTTAAAGTTTTTAAAAAATTTAATTACTTTATCTAAAGATTTTAATGAGTTTAAACTACCAAACATTTTCCAATTAGCGATAAAATACATATATTTATTTGTCATCTGGTATATTTTAATCTATAGGTTTGCTTTTTATAGTTCAATAAATTTATAAAGTAATGATAAGCAGTTTTAGAAATTTTGCAAAAACTAGATTGGCTGGAGTACTAGTTTTTATAATGATTATCCCATTTGTATTTTGGGGTATGGGAAGCATGTTTAGTAGCGGTAATACAAATACTATAGCAAAAATAAACAAAAGAAATATTTCTACAGAAGAATTTTTAGAATACTTAAACACTTCAAATATATCTAAAGAGACTATAAAAAAAAATTTAGATAAAGGTATTTTAGACGAACTTTTATCAGGTCTTGTTTCGAGAACTTTATTAGAAATGGAAGTTATAGATTATGAGTTAACTGTTTCAGAAAAAACATTATTAAAAAAAATTAAAGAAAATAAAAATTTCCTTGATGAAAATCAAAATTTTCAGAGGACTAAGTACGAGAAATTTTTATTAGCAAATAACATAACTGCCCCTTTATTTGAACTTAGACTTAAAGGAAGAGAGTTACAAAAAAGTTTATTTGATTATATTGGGGCTGGGACAACTTCTCCACAATTCTTGATAGAAAAAATATATGAGGAAGAAAATAAAATATTAGAGATTAAATTTATTGATTTAGAAAATTTTTATAAAAAGAAAGACTCTTTTCAAAATGAAGATTTATTAAAATTTGTTGAAGAAAATAAAGATCAATTAATGGAGGAATATCTTGACTTTAAATACGCAATAATTAATCCAAAAAATTTAATTGGTATTGATGAGTTT
>CACGKR010000020.1 GCA_902573705.1 uncultured Pelagibacteraceae bacterium | reverse complement strand
TAATAAAATTAAAAAAAGAATATTTACTAAATACAAAAAAAAAGAACTTGGGTAATATTGGAAAAGTGTCTTGAATATTAATTATATATAGATCTATAGGAATTACTAAAAATATTGATAAAATTATTAAATTTGAGATAAATAGATAATTAAACCTGTCAGTAAATTTTAAATCTTTAAATTGATCAAGCATATATCAGTAGAATACGTGAAATTTCATTTTATTTAATGAATATATTTTTAGTCTTAAATAAATTTTCTGGTCGTGGCAAATTTTCTCTACGAGTATTGGAAACTTTTACCTCTAGAAAAGCTAAAGAACTCGTTTTTAAAAATTTTTTAATCTTTGTAGCTAAATTTTTTGAATTATTTATTGAGTAAAATTTTTCAAAACCTATAGATTTTGAAAATTTATCTAATTTAACTATTTTTATATAAGTTGGTTGTCCCCCAACAGAATCATGAGAATTATTATTGAGTAAAATATATTTAAAATTTTTATTCGCAAAATTACCTACAGATTTAATTGAACCTAAATGCATCAAAAATGATCCATCTCCATCTAAACATATAGTTTTATTTTTTGTAAATAAAGAATATCCTAAGGAAACTGATGATGTGTGTCCCATTCCACCAACCATATAAAAATCTTGGGAGTTCTTAAATTTGTATTTTTTTCTTAAATACAACATTTCTCTTGAGTTGTAACCTGTGCTTGAAATAATTTTGGTATTCTTGTTCAAGTTTTCTAACAATGTTTTTAGAAAAATTTCTTTATCTAAAACATAATTTTTAGATGGTTTATTGGTTTTATTTGTATTCTGTTTAAGTACACCTTTCTCGATTAAACCTGCAACAATAGTATTATTTTTTTTTGCGTATTTTATTTGTTTTTCAAATTTTGCTAAGTCAGATTTAGATCTAATTATTGTGTAATTTATATTTAGTAGTTTTAGAAGTCTTTTAGTAATTTTTCCCTTTACGTTGTGTTGAGGCTCATCCTTTTTATTTGGTGAACCACGCCAACCGATTAATAATATTAAAGGTATTGAGTATACTTTTTTGTGTGCAATAGAAATTAATGGGTTTAAAGCATTAGATAAACCTGAATTTTGCATATAAATAATTGGAATTTTTTTTGTGGAAAGAAAATAACCAATTCCAATAGATACTGCTGATCCTTCATTTACAGCAATTATATGTTTATTTTTATTATTTTTGGGTAATAAGAAAGTCAATTCTTTAAGAACACTGTCTGGAACACCCGTAAAAAAGTTGCTACCATTTTTTTTTAATAAATTAATTAACGAGATAGCTTTAATCATTTTTAATTAAACTTATAATTTCATTAATAGAAATTATTTTTTTATCTGCTTCTAAAGCTCTTTGATTTTTTAAAATAATTTTTGCTGTATTTAGCATTGCTGGATAGGCTGAGCGTAATAACTGATTTGCATAAATAACTAATTTAAATCCATTTTTTATTAAATCTTTTTCATAAACTTTAGAGTATGTTGATGGTACAGCAACAAGTGGAATATAATTTTTGCTTTTTTTAAATTTTTTTGCAAAAGAAAATATTTCATTTGGTAATTTTTTTTTACTATGAATCAATATAGCATCTGCTCCAGCCTTAGAATAAAGCTCAGCTCTTTTTAATGCATCCTTTAAACCTTTGTTGAGAATTAAACTTTCTATTCTAGCAATGACCATAAAATCATTATATTGCCTTGAATTACAAATTTTTTTAATTTTGTCTGCAAAATTTTTTGGATTATCTTGTTTTACATTATCTTGATTTTTAAATAAGGAATTTTTTTTAAGACCAATTTTGTCTTCTATTATTAATGCTGAAACACCAGATCTCTCTAAAGATCTTATTAAAAAAGGTAAATGTTCTAGCTGACCGCCATTATCAGCATCAAAGACCAAAGGTTTTGTTGTTACTTCCATTATTTCGTTTAAAGATAAAATTCTTGAGGAAAAATCTACAGAAGAATTATCAGGCTTACCTTTAGTGGCAGAGTCAGTTAAACTTGAGGACCACATTCCATCAAATTCTATATTAATACCTTTAGAATTTTTAATAAATAAATTTTCAATAATTAAACCTGTTAATGCATTGTGGGATTCTAATATTTTAACAATATCTTTTGAAAAAATAAGCCGTTTCAATCTACTTATTCTATTCTGTGGTTGCATAAAAATTTTATTTAAATCTTTTTTAATTATTGTTGATGAAATATTTTTTGTGTATTTTGGTTCAATTAATTTACCGTTCCATTTTTTTAAAGTTTTAATTACTTTGTTTCGTGTTTTTCTGAGTATACCTCTCTTCCAATTATCTCCGTGAACAACAAAATTTGGCTTAATAGAATTTAAATTATCAGTATGATCTAAAGTTTCTTGTGGCACGACTCTCTTAACGTATTTAATATTTTCAACAATAGTTTTTCTTTTTTCATAGTTTAAAAATGGAATACTTTTATATGACGCTATTGCTTGGTCCGTAAGAAGTCCGACAGTAACATCTCCATAATTATTTGCTACTTTAAGTATATTTATATGACCTTCATGCAAGATGTCTGCGGCCAATGCAACGTATGATAATTTTTTCTTTCTCATTTTAAAAGTTAGAAATTAGATTTTTTAATTTTTTATTTCTTAATTTTCTTAAAAAAGTTGAACTTATATCGAATTGATTTATTTTACAATTACATTCATTTCTAAATACAATCTTATTACAATTTTTACAAAATAATGGACTACCACTTTTTAAAATATTAATACCAATTTTTTTTTCATTCTTTTTGCAAAAACCATATGATTCAAATTCTTTATAAAAATCTAAAAATCCTGAGTGATCTCGGCCAATAATAAAATTATCACAACCAAAATTTTTTCCTAATAAAGCGTGTAATGATGCCTGTCTATAACCAAGCATTGTGCTGGGTATTAAAATTTTTTTTAATATTATTTTTTTTTTTATTCTTTCTCTTTTAATAAATTTTGAATAAGCGTTTAAAGTTTTGTTTATATTGGTTTTTTTATTTTTTGTCACTTCTGAATTAATTATTATCATCATCTTAAATTTTTTAATTTTTTCTAAAATTATTTTTTCATGGCCTTTATGTGGGATATTTCTGGTTGCAAAACCTACTAAATTTTTTGTTGGATAATTCTTTTCAAAATTTTTAATCAAAATGTTATCAGTCTCAATAATATAGTCTTTTGAATTCATGATTACATCCATATATGGATGAAATTTTCTACCTTTAAATAGATCCTTAACTATTCTTTTTTTATTAAATGTGGAAACAGATATGATTGGTAAATTATAAATTTCTTTTTTATATTTAACCTTAATAATGTTATTCTTTATTTTTTTAAGATCCTTAAGGCTTGCTGTTAAAAAAAATGGCATTGGAAAAAAATTTTTATTAAATATATATTTATTTATAACCAAATTAATTTCATCATTTGACATGAATTTATTTAAAGGTTTTAGATAATTATTTCTAATTGCTAAAAAATTATAGTAGTCAATTTCAGATAATTCCATTACTAAGTTATATACTATGAGTCTTAAAATAATAGCTATTATTGGTGGTGGTCCAAATTCTGTTTACGCTACTGAAGTTATTTTAAAAAAATTATTAAAAGATAAAATAAAAAAAAAAATTAAAATTATTTATTATGACAAAGATGGAAATTTTGGTTATGGCAACACACACAATATAAGTCTTAATAAAGATATATTGCTCAACAGAATTGCCCACCAAATTTCACTAGGTGTCTATCCCTTCTTAAAATTTCCAGAAAAACTAAGAAAATATGATTATAATTTTATGGATTGGATTAAAAAAAATAAAATTAAAAATATTAAAAATGAGTCATGGCCATCAAGATCTATATTCGGTCAAGCACTTAAGAATAAATTTTATGAACTAATTGATATTTTTCAAAAATATACTAATACTGAAATAGAGTTTATATATGATCAGGTAAACTACATCCAAAAATATAAGAAACATTTTAAAGTAAAAACAAATAGTAAAACATCGATTGTATCAGATATTTTAATATGTGCGGGTAATTATCATTCCTCTTCATTAAATTCAAAATTAGGTAATAAAATAAAAAAACTAACAGATAAGACTAATTGTAAATTTTATTACAATTTTTTAGAGTTATTGCCGAATAATTTATTTTGGGAAAAAATAAGAAAAAAAAATATTGCAGTTTATGGTACTGGAGTGAGTTCAATAGATATTATTACTCAGTTAATAAAGAATGATAACAAAATATACTCAATCTCGAGATCATCTTTGTTTCCCTTTGCAAGACCCTTCAATCAAAAAATAGATGATCCTAAAAATAAAGAACATAAACCTATTTTTTTAAATGACATAAATATTAATTATTTAAAAAAGGAAATTAATAATATTAGTAATATCAAAAAAATTGATTTTGAAAAATTTATTCATCCTTTAATTAAAATTGAATTTTATTTTGTGTATTTTAAATTTTTTGTTCAACCAAGAGAAATATCGAATTTCAAAATAATCTTATTAAAAAATATTAATAAATTAAAACGTTTAAAAAATTATAATTTTTTAATACTAGTAGATTTGTTTGAAGAATTTATACAAGATATGATCAAATCAAAGAAAATGAAAAAAGAATTTTTTAAAGAAGAATGGTTTGCAAAAAAAAATATTTTAAATGATATAAGGCTTAAAAAATATAATTTTTACGATATTTTTATTAACCCTTTAATTTATTCAGATAAAAAAAAATTTAAAAATGAATACATTAAATTTTTAAATTGGGATTTAAAACAAAGCAAACTTGGGAATATGAAGAGTCCATATAAAAATGCTTGTGATGGGGTATGGAGAGATATTAGACCACAATATACAAAGTTATTTGATAATTGTAATAATCTTATAATATTTAATTATTTTATAAATAATATATTATCAATTCATAACAAATTGTGTGATGGTCCATCCTCATACAGTATTTATAAAATCAAAAAACTAATAATACAAAATAAAATAAAGATGTTTAAAGCTGATGATTTTGTCACTTATAAAGATAAAAAAAATTTATTTGTAAAACATAGAAATACAAAAATTAATTTAAACTATATATTTTACGGGATATTAGATTTATATAAGAAAAATTATATCAAAGATGAAATGATTTCTTCATTAATTAAAAATAAATTAGCATCTATCAACCAATTTAAACATAATAATAAAAAATACGAAATTGGGTTAAATTTGAATGTAAATCAAAATCCTATTGTAAAAAATAAAATCATAAAAAAAATAAGATTGGTTGGACCATCAGCTGAAGGTAAAAAATTTTTTCATCATACTCTATCTCGACCAGATAAAAAACAATTCAATATTTATGATTTAATAGATTGGTCAAATAAATTATTTAATTAATAGATTACTTACAATTATTTTATTTAAAAATTCTTTAATATTTTTCTTATTATATTTAATTATTCCAAGTAAAAAAATTACTTCATATCCAGGATTTTCACGAGGTTGATAAAAAATTAAATTTTGATTTGACTTAATTTTATTTTTTAAAAAAAATTTTAATGGCACCCCAATTTTAGGAATTGAAAATTTATTCACAGAATATTTTTTTAAAAATCTTGATGCATATAAAATTCTTTTTTTATATAGTTCATGATTTTTTTTGATACCATATAAAGATGCAATACAATTATAACCGAGTGTATATTTTGAATTTTTATGTGTATCTAAATTAAACCAGAAATCTTTTGAATTATGATATTTAATTTTATTTTTAAAAGCAATAAAGCCTAGTCCAGTTGGTCCAAGAAGACCTTTACAACTGCTAAAAAACATTACGTCAGCGAGATTATGATTATTCTCTAAACCAATCGAAGCAGTAGCATCTAAGAGTATTTTAGTTTTTGTTTTTCTTGCAATTTTACTAACTTTTTTTATGTCATATTTTCTACAATTCGCTGTTTCAACGTAAACAAAAATTAACCAATTATATTTTTTTTTAAGATTTTTCTTGTTTATAAATTCATCATAAGAAATTATATCAAATTGAATTGATAATTTTGAATTTTTAACATAATTGATCCATCTTTTTGCATAATATCCAGTATTGATAATCAAAACTTTACCAGTTAAAAAAGAATTTAATGCTACTGTAGCTGCCGTTGTTCCTGAGCCAGAAATTGGTATAACAATATCTTGACCAGATTTTCTTTTTATCCAGTTTAGAGTTTTTCTCTTTATAATGCTGTATTCTTTATCTCCTCTTCCAAAATACTCGTTTTGATTTGTAAACCAATCATTAACCACAGCTCCAGGTCCAGGACAGAAAGTAATTTTTGAACTCTTTGAATTAATCACTATTATCATATTAACTTATTGATAAATATTTTGAAAGATAAAATTAAACTAATCGTTTTTGACATTTCAGGAACTTTAATTGATCACGGCAGCTTAGTAACTGTATATACATTTCAAAAAACTTTTAAGAAATATAAAATAATTATTAATCCTGAATTAATTATAAAAGATATGGGTATTAGTAAAAACAGACATATTAAAAATATTTTAAAACATTCATTCATTAATAATCAAATAATCAAAAATAAGATTAATAAAAAAAATTTATATGACAATTTGAAATTAGATTTTGATAAAATTTTAAAAAATGAAGTAAAAAATAAATTTGATTATATTTCTGGTTTTGATTCTATAATGAAATATTTAAAAAAAAAAAATATTTTAATAGGTTTAACCACAGGATACCCAAGACCTATATTAAATTTTATTCTTCAAAAATTTAAAAAGGAAAAAAATTTTATACCAGACTGTGCCGTTTCTGCTAGCGATGTTAGGAGAGGAAGACCTTATAATGATATGATTATAAAAATTCTAAAAGTGTTGAAAGTAAAAAAAATAAATACTATTAAAATTGATGACAGTCTCTCTGGAATATTAGAGGGTAAAAATGCTCAAGTAAAAACTATAGGTTTAACTCTTTCCGGTATTAATTTTCTCAAAAGCGCTTATGATAGAAAAAAGATATCAAATAGAATACAAAACATTAAGCATTTAAGTTTATCAAAAAAATTTAAAAATATAAAAACTGATTTTGTATTAAAAGATATAAGTGAACTTAAAAATCTAATATCAAAAAATTTTAATGTCTAAACACAAATCTTTGAGAAATTACTATCAATATAATCTATTGTCCGTTTATAATTATAAAAATTTTCATTCAAAAAGGTATCAATATCAGATTTATTAAAATTTTTAGCTGAACTTTTTATAATATTATTTATGTTTGAGATTTGATTATAATTAAATTGATGACCAAATTTATTTTTAACAATATCTTCCATAGTATTTAAATTTTTATACATATTATATTTTGCATTATGTGTTTTTTCAGAGTCAGTGTAAAAAAACACTGGTTTTTTAAATATTAGTAAGAATTCAATTGATATGCCTGAATTTTCTGTAATCAAACACTGAGCTCTTTGCATTGAATCAAGATTATCGGGGTTATCATCAAATATAAAATTCTCAGTTTTAAACAGGTTGTTATAAATTGTCTTAATCTTTGGAAATCTTTTGATAGTTTCTGGATGCGGCCTAAATCTAACCTTATGGTTATGTTTTAATAATTTTTTAATTATTTTTTCAAAATCTTGATTGATATAATTCTTTTTATCTTTATTCCAAGATGGAGCAATTAATATTTCTGATTGATTATTTGTTAAATTATTTGTTCTGTTTTTAAGATAATCAAAATATAAATAGCCTGATTTTATTAAATTTTTTTGATTCAATCCTTCTATTCTTTCTCTTTGACGAATTTCATCAATATGATAATTGCCATTACATAATATCGTATCATAATTATCAAAAGCTTTTTCTCTAAAAACTTTTGTTGTGCTGACTGCACCATGAAAATAATAAATGTAATTTTTAACGTTTTTATTTTTTTTTAAAGTAGAATTACCTAAATCTGTCACAGTCAAAAATAAATTATCTGCTTTTATATTTAAGAATAAATATTGAAGTAAAAAATAGCTTTTTATGTAAACATTTGTAACTTCCAGTTCTTTAATTCGATCATATTTATCTGATGATATGTAATATACTTTTCCAGGAAATTTTTTTGAAAAATATTCAATTAAATTATATCCATATTTTTGATAAGACTTATTTTCTGAATAAAAGACGATTTTTGGCTTGGCAAAATTAATTCTATTAATACTTTGAAAATCCTGAAAAAATTTTTTAATTGAATTGAACATAATAATTCTATTTATATAATAACTTGATAATTAATCCATTTTTAAGATATTTTAATCATACTTAGTTCTTTCTTTAATTCTTTAATAGTAAAGGAATTTTTGCTATCTATTGACCCTAATTAAATACATTTACTTCAAAATATAAAACCAGATATATGAAAATTAATAGCAATAACAAAATATATTTTATAATATTTATATCTTTAATTCTATCCTTAGTATTAAGCTATTATTTTATAAGCTTATACGATGATTATAATTTAAATGGAATAACTCACATAATGCTAAAAGAGGAGACCCTCTCCCATTGGTATCAAGCAGCAAAAATTATTGAGCAAATAAAGTCTGGTGTGCCTTTTTACATTGCTGGTGATGAACTGTTTACAAAACCTCTGCCTCAAAGAATTGTTGTTTTGTACTCTTATTTAACTAATTTTGAAATAATCAATGATTGGAATTCAATTAAAATTAATCTAGGTGGTAAATTGCCATTTCTTTTTACACAATCAATTCTATATTTCAGTGTTTTATTTTTTTTTTATAAACAAATTTCAAAAAAAATATCAACGAATATAGTTTTTTTTATAATTACTTTCTTATGTCTAGAACCAACTCTTTTCCAATATCATTCCTCATTTTGGACTGAGTCATTTTATTTTAGCATTCAATTACTAATATTAACATTGATGTTAGATGATAAAGAAAAAAAAATAAACTTTGCTATAATTGGACTACTTTTAGGATTATTGTTTATTCAAAGAACTGTCGGTTTTTTTTATTTTCTAGTAGTTTTTATCTATTATTTTTTAACTATCAAAAATGAGAAATATCTAAAGGTTTCAATCTTAATTTCATTTTATTTAATAATTTTTGTATTAGTTGGTTTGCATAACCTTAAAAGAGTGGGATTATTTTACGTAATGCCCACAGAAACTAAATATTGTGTCTATAGTTATTTTTCAAAAGGTATCCTACAAAAAGTTAAAAATGTTTCACCAAAAGAAATCGACCAACAAGAAGTAAAAAAATCTTTTTTATGGCTGGAGGAAAATGAAATAAATATAGATTATCTCAAAGATCAAAAGATTGATGCACCATATGGGATAGGTCTAAGAATAAATAATGAAAAAGATAGAATTAAATTTTACAGTTATCTAAATAAAAGAGCCTATAAAATTTTATTAGAAAATCCTTTAATAACCTTAAAAGAATTAATTAAGGGAGCATTTCATTTTTCAATGCTAAATCCATTTTTTGTTTACTATGATTATGAATACTACAAAGATTACTCATCAGGTATTATTGGTGATTTTGTATTCACTGACAAACACAAAGAATTGATACCATATAGAATAATATATTCTTTAATAATTTACGCTTTTGTTTTTTTTGGTATTATTTCTTGTTACAGAAAAGATCCTAAATTATGCTTTTTACTTATTGGATCGATTTTGTATTATTATTTGATATGTGGTTGGTATGGAAAAACTAGATTATTTGTTCCAATTTTAATTTATTTATCTGTTTTTTTTGGGTATGGAATAGATTATTTTAAAAATTACTCGAAAAAATTAACTAACCAAGATAAAAAAATCTAAAGAAGTTTAAAATTTAGTTGGTTTCCAATCTTTAGGAGCTAGTTCAAGATCACTAAATTCAAAAGCAGGGGCAACTGTACATCCAATAAGACTATATAGACCTGTAGGTTCCATAGAAAACCATGTGTTTTTTTCTACATTAAATATGAAATTATTTTTGGAACCGATTTCATTTGTTTTAAATTCATTGCCGTCTTTTGATGTAAATATTTTTAGTGGACTTCCAGAATAGAAATGTAAAGTTTCATTTTTAGTTATTTTATGCCAATGAGATCTTTGATGCTCTTCTAATAAAAAATAAATGTGAGTTATATCTTTATTCTTAAATACCTCAACATAATATCCACCCTCGGGATGAGGTGTCATTTTGTGATGTTTAATTAACGTTTTGATGATACTCATTTTTCTTACATTAAATATTTTTTTAATATCTGTAACTTTACTAATTTATTTTATAAAATTAGAAAATAAAACACAAAAATTATGAAAAAAAAATCTTCAGTAATTATTTTTACTGATTTGGATGGTACTCTTTTACATAGAGATACATTTAAATTCGATCCAATCAAAAATTATTTAAAAAAACTTAAAAATAATGGAATAATTATCATCCCAAATTCTAGTAAAACTGAAAAGGAAATTGAAAAATTTAATGAAGAACTTGGTGTTGAGCTTCCTTATATTTTAGAAAATGGTTCCGCTATCCATGGATTAAGCTTAATTAACCAAAATTTTCCAAATCAAATAATTCTTAGTAGGGAAAAAGAGGAATTACTAAAAATTTTTAATACGAAGGTTCCTGAAAAATTGATAAATAAATGTGTTCAAATTTCTAAACTTAGTTGTGATAAACAGGAAAAAATATTTGGACAAAAAAATAATAAACTTCAAGAAATATTAAAGAGAAAATATACCGTGCCTTTTTTATTTGAAGGAAATAATGCTGAAAAAAATAAACTTACAAAGATTCTAAATTCTAATTCATTAACCTTACAAGAAGGTGGTCGTGTTTTAAATCTTTGTGATAACGTAAGTAAAGTAAAGTCAATGAACAAGGTAATTAGAATTTTAAAAAAAACTGAAGATAAACTTAAAACAATAGCTGTTGGTGATAACTACAATGATTTAGATATGTTAAAAAACTGTGATATCCCATGCTTAGTATTTAATGATCAATTCAAACTAGACAAAATT
>CACGKR010000019.1 GCA_902573705.1 uncultured Pelagibacteraceae bacterium | reverse complement strand
AAATATATATTGAAATTGATAAAGAAGATTTAATTGATGTAACTTTATTTATCAAAACAAACAAAGATACAAAGTTTAGACAACTTATTGATATCACTGTAGTTGATTATCCTGAGCAATCACAAAGATTTAAGATTGTGTATCTTTTTTTAAGCCATGAATTTAATCAAAGATTGATACTAACTTATTTCATTAATGAAAATGAATTAATATCATCTTTAACTTCAATCTTTCCAGCTGCAAATTGGATGGAAAGAGAGGTTTTTGATATGTATGGTGTAAATTTTAAAGATCATCCTGATTTAAGAAGAATTCTTACCGACTACGGTTTTGAAGGGCATCCCTTAAGGAAAGATTTTCCATTAACTGGTCACTCTGAAGTTAGATATAGCGAAGAGCAAAAAAAAGTAATTAATGAACCTGTAAAGTTGGAGCAAAATTATAGAAATTTTGATTATGAAAGTCCTTGGGAGGGAACGAAATATATTAAAGAACAAACTAAGATAAATGACAAAAAAAATTAAGAATTTGAATTTAAACTTTGGCCCACAACATCCAGCAGCTCATGGTGTGCTGAGACTAATTTTAGAATTAGATGGTGAAGTAGTTGAAAAAGCTGACCCACATATTGGCTTACTTCATAGAGGAACAGAAAAATTAATCGAAAATAAAACTTATATGCAAGCAGTGCCATATTTTGATCGACTCGATTATGTGGCACCAATGAATCAAGAACATGCTTTTGCACTAGCTATTGAAAAAATTCTTAATATCGAGGTTCCAATTAGAGCACAATTAATAAGAGTTATGTTCTGTGAAATAGGAAGAATATTAAGTCATATTTTAAACGTAACAACACAAGCATTGGATGTTGGCGCATTAACACCATCATTGTGGGGATTTGAAGAAAGAGAAACTTTAATGACTTTTTATGAGAGAGCCTCCGGTTCTAGATTACATGCTAATTATTTTAGAGCAGGGGGTGTTCACCAAGATCTTCCTGCTGGTTTGGAAAGTGATATAGGAAAGTTTTGTGAATCCTTTCCAAAAATAATTAATGATTTAGAAAATTTACTTACAGATAATAGAATATTTAAACAAAGAAATGTAGATATCGGAATAGTAACCAAAGAAGATGCCTTGGACTATTCTTTTAGTGGTGTAATGATAAGAGGATCGGGTGTTCCTTGGGATCTTAGAAAATCACAACCATATGACTGTTATGAACAAATAGAATTCAAAATTCCAGTTGGGAAAAATGGTGATTGTTATGACCGATATTTGTGCAGAATTGAAGAAATGAAAGAAAGTGTTTCAATTATAAAACAATGTTTAGCAAAAATGGAAAAAGGTCCAATAAAAACTTTTGATGGAAAAATATCTCCACCATCAAAAAAAGAAATTAAACAATCGATGGAAGCATTAATTCATCATTTTAAATTATTTACCGAAGGTTACCGTGTCCCAAGAGATGAAATTTATACTGCTGTTGAGGCTCCTAAAGGTGAATTTGGAGTATATCTGATTTCAGATGGTTCGAGCAAACCTTATAAATGTAAAATTAGAGCTCCTGGTTTTTCACATTTGCAGTCAATGGATTATTTGATTAAGGGTCATATGTTAGCAGATGTTCCTGCAGTTTTAGGATCTTTAGATATTGTTTTTGGTGAGGTAGATAGATGAGTTTAAGAAGACCTGCAAAAGAACAGCCAGAAAATTTTGAATTTAATTCCTCTTCATTAGAAGCAGCTAAAGTTATTATTTCGAAATATCCTAAAGGCAAACAACAAAGTGCAGTTATGGCATTACTTTATATTGCACAAAAACAAAACAATAATTGGATACCTTTAGCAGCTATGAAATATATAGCAAAATTTTTAAATATGCCTTACATCCAAGTTTATGAAGTAGCTACTTTTTATTCTATGTATAATTTATCGCCGGTAGGAAAATATTTTGTTCAAGTTTGTACCACGACACCATGTATGATAAGAGGGGCTTATAAGTTGGTTGAAGCATGTAAAGAAAAAATTTCAGAAAATGAATCAGAGTTGTTAAATAATAAAAACTGCTCGTGGACGGAAGTTGAATGTTTAGGTGCTTGTGTTAATGCGCCTATGATGCAAATTAATGATGATTATTATGAAGATCTTGATAAGGAAAAAACTTTAAAAATTTTGGATCAAATCTTAAAAGGTGAAACTCCTAAACCAGGTTCTTATAGAGGAAGAGTAAATAATGCGCCTGAAAATAACAGAAAAACACTTATGGATATAAAAAATGCTTAAAGACCAAGACAGAATATTTCAAAATTTATATAACGATTTGGGATCTGACATTGTTTCATCTCAGAAAAGAGGTGATTGGGTAAATACAAATGAATTAACAAATAAAGGTAGGGATTGGATAATTAGCGAAATCAAAGACTCTCAACTAAGAGGAAGAGGAGGCGCTGGTTTTCCAACTGGATTAAAATGGTCTTTCGCGCCAAAAGAAGTTGGTTCAAGACCTCATTATTTAGTTGTTAATGCAGATGAGTCTGAGCCAGGAACTTGTAAAGATAGAGATATATTAAGATTTGAACCTCATAAATTAATTGAGGGATGTTTAATTGCTTCTTACGCTGTTCAAGCTCATGTTTGTTATATTTATATAAGAGGAGAATATTTTTTAGACGGACAAAAACTTCAAGCTGCGATTGATGAGGCATATGAAAAAAAATTAATTGGTAAAAATGCTGCAGGAACTGGTTGGGATTTAGATATTTATATTCATTATGGTGCTGGAGCATATATTTGCGGTGAAGAGACAGCTTTACTTGAAAGTATAGAAGGAAAAAAAGGTCAACCAAGATTAAAACCACCTTTTCCCGCTTTAATAGGACTATATGGATGTCCGACTATAATCAATAACGTTGAAACATTAGCTGTTGTTCCGACTATTCTTAGACGAGGTGGTAAATGGTTTGCCTCTTTAGGTAGAGAAAAAAATACTGGTACTAAAATTTTTTGTATATCAGGTAATGTGAATAACCCATGTAATGTGGAAGAAGAAATGAACATACCTTTAAAAGAATTAATCGAAGTTCATGCTGGAGGAGTAATTGGTGGTTGGGAAAATCTACAAGCTGTTATTCCGGGTGGCTCATCAATGCCATTAATTCCAAAAGAAAAATGCGAAACATTAACAATGGATTTTGATTCTTTAATGGCTGAAAAAAGTGGATTAGGAACAGCCGGAATAGTGGTAATTAACAAGGATCAAGACATAATTCAATGTATGGCTAGAATTGCAAGATTTTATAAACATGAAAGTTGTGGACAATGTACACCTTGTAGAGAAGGATCTGGTTGGATGTGGAGAATGCTTGAAAGAATGGCAAAAGGAGAAGCATCAAAAGATGAAGTAGAGATGCTTGAGGATGTTACAAAACAAATAGAAGGTCATACTATATGCGCATTTGGTGAGGGATCTTCTTGGCCAGTTCAAGGTCTATTAAGACATTTTAAAGATGAAATTAAAAAAAGAAATAAATTTGATCCTATTGTGAAAGAGAGTAAAAATATTCCTTACCTAGTTGATCAACATTTGTTGGATAAAAATGCTTAAATTAAAAGTAAATGATATTGATATTGAAGTAGAAGAAGGACTAACAGTCCTTCAGGCTTGCGAAAAAGCAGGCTTTGAAATTCCAAGATTTTGTTATCACGAAAAGTTATCCATAGCTGGTAATTGTAGAATGTGTCTAGTTGAATTAGAAAAATCTCCTAAACCTATTGCATCATGTGCAATGCCAGCAGCAGACGGAATGAATATCAAAACTAATACTCCAAAAATTGAAAAATCCAGAAAAGGAGTTATGGAGTTTTTATTAGCGAACCATCCCTTAGATTGTCCTGTTTGTGACCAGGGTGGAGAATGTGATCTTCAAGATCAATCAATGTTTTATGGGATAGATAAATCTAGATTTAAAGAAAATAAAAGAGCTGTTCCTGATAAAAATATGGGCCCACTTATTAAAACTCAAATGACAAGATGTATTCACTGCACTAGGTGTGTTAGATTCGCAACTGAAGTTGCAGGTGTTCCAGAGATAGGGGCAATTGGTAGAGGTGAAGATATGCAAATAACCACTTACCTTGAACAGTCTGTAAAATCAGAATTATCAGGAAATGTTATCGATCTTTGTCCTGTTGGTGCGTTAACTTCAAAACCTTATGTTTTTGAAGCGAGACCATGGGAACTAAAAAAGACAGAAACCATTGATGTAATGGATGCGGTAGGTTCTAATATTAGAGTTGACACTTATGATTGGGAGGTAAAGAGAGTTTTACCGATTATCAATGAAGATATAAATGAAGAATGGATATCTGACAAAACAAGGTATGCATGTGATGGATTGCTCAATCAAAGACTTGATACCCCTTATATTAAGTATAATAATAAGTTTGAAAAAGCATCTTGGGATGAGGTCTATAATATCATTCAATCAAAAATAAAAAATACTGATAAAAATAAAATAAGTGGCTTTGTTGGTGATCTCACTAATATGGAGACAAGTTTTATTTTTAAAGAGTTTTTTGAAAGAACAGTAGATATAAAAAATTATGAGTCTAGAGATAATCAAAGTTTTATAGATGTGTCTAAGAGAGAAAATTATTTGTTTAATTCAACAATAAATGGAATTGAAGAAGCTGATTACATCTTTCTAATTGGAACAAACCCAAGATTTGAAGCAACTATGCTTAATGCTAGAATTAGAAAAGCTTATTTAAAAAATAATATCAAAATTATTTCATTAAATGATGTTGGAGATTTAACCTATCCATATAAAGTCCTTGATGGCAAAACTCAAACAATAAAAGATATCATTGAAAATAAGAGTGAAATTTCAAAAGATATTTTGAATTCAAAAAAAACCAATGATAATTTTTGGTGAGTCTTTTTTTAATTCAAAATCAGCAAAAAATTTATTTCATTCATTTAAAAATTTTTTATCTACAAAAAAAAAATTTACTGATGAATGGAATCCTATAAATATTTTATCAGTAGATGCTTCAAGAGTTGGTAGTTTTGATCTAGATATTATTGATGAAACTAACCAATTATTAAAAGATGTAATTGAAAATAAATTTGAAATTATCTTTCTAATTGGACAAGATAATTTAAATTTTGTTAAAAAAAATGAATTTATAATTTATGTAGGAAGTCATGGTGATAGAGGTGCTGAAATTGCTGATATTATTCTTCCAGGATCTGCATATACTGAACAATCAGGTCATTATACAAATTTAGAGGGAAAAATTCAAAAAGCTTATAAAGCCTCTTATCCTCCAGGTGAGGCCAAGGAAGATTGGCAGATAATTAATGAATTAGCTGAACATATGAATAATAGAAAACTTTTTAATGATAAGGATGAACTTGAAAGTAGTATGTTTAATTATTTAAATCTTAAAAATGAAAAACAAAGTTTTATTTCGAACGAAATTATTGACATTAATGATTTTGAAAATGAAGATTTGAAAATAATTTCTAAAGATTACTATTTCTCAAATGTGATTGCTCGAGCCTCAAAAACAATGCTAGATTGTAATAATGCTAAATTAGAGATTAAACGAACAGGCACAGAGGGATAATTTATGGAATATCTTAATACAATTTTTCAAGAAATTTATAAAATTTTATTTTTATTAGTTCCTGTTTTAGTTTCAGTGGCAATGATTGTTTGGTTGGATAGAAGAGTATGGGCATTTGTTCAGAAAAGACAAGGTCCTAATGTGGTTGGTCCTTTTGGTTTATTACAATCACTTGCAGATGCTTTAAAATATATTTTTAAAGAAATAATAATTCCAGCTAGTTCTAACAAGGTAATTTTCATTCTTGCCCCTATTGTAACTATGACATTAGCTTTAATAGCATGGGCAGTTATTCCATTTGGAGAAAATCAAGTCTTAGCAAACATAAATGTAGGAATATTGTACATTTTTGCCGTTTCATCTTTAGGTGTTTATGGAATAATAATGGGAGGATGGGCATCTAATTCTAAATATCCTTTCTTAGGCGCAATAAGATCTGCCGCACAAATGGTTTCATATGAAGTTTCAATAGGGATAATAATCATAAATGTATTGCTTTGCGTTGGCTCTTTAAACTTAAGTGATATTGTTGTTGCTCAACAAGAAATGTGGTTTGTGATTCCTCTTTTTCCTATGTTTGTAATTTTTTTTATTTCTTCTCTGGCAGAAACAAATAGACCTCCTTTTGACTTGCCGGAAGCCGAGGCTGAGTTAGTGGCTGGATATCAAACAGAATATTCTGGAATGATGTATGCAATGTTTTGGTTAGGTGAATATGCAAATATTTTATTAATGTGTGCTCTAGGTTCAATTTTGTTTTTAGGTGGATGGTTGTCTCCAATTGATTTATATCCATTTAACTTAATACCAGGAGCAATTTGGTTAATATTTAAGATTTTATTACTATTTATTCTTTTTGCTCTAGTTAAAGCGGTAGTTCCTAGATATAGATATGATCAGCTAATGAGATTAGGGTGGAAAATATTTTTACCAATATCACTAATTTACGTGGTATTAACTGCAAGCTATCTTTTTTATTTCAACCTTTTACCAACTGTATAAATGAAAATAAGTAGATTTTTAAAAACAATATTTATGACAGATTTTATTGGAGGGCTTTTAATGGCTATCAAAGAATTATTTAGATCAAAAAAAACAATTAATTATCCTTTTGAAAAAGGAAAGATAAGCCCCAGATATAGAGGAGAACATGCTTTAAGAAGATATCCGAATGGTGAAGAAAGATGTATTGCATGCAAATTATGTGAAGCTGTATGCCCTGCTCAGGCGATAACAATCGAGTCTTCAGAAAGAGAGGATGGCAGCAGAAAGACAACTCGTTATGATATTGATATGATGAAGTGTATTTATTGTGGACTTTGTGAAGAGTCATGTCCAGTTGATGCAATAGTTCAAGGTCCAAATTTTGAATTTTCAACAGAAACAAGAGAAGAGCTTTATTACACTAAAGAAAAACTTCTTGATAATGGAGATAGATGGGAAAATATTTTAGCAGCAAATATTAAATCAGACAGCCCTTATAGATAATCAATGATAGCTCACGCAATATTTTTTTATGTGTTCTCTTTAATAGCTATCGTCTCTGCAATAATGGTAACTGTTTCTAAAAATACAGTTCATTCAGTTTTTTTTTTAATCTTAGATTTTATAAGTATATCGTGCCTCTTTATTATGGTTGGAGCAGAATTTTTAGGAATGATTATGTTGATTGTTTATGTTGGAGCAGTAGCAGTTTTATTTTTATTTGTAGTTATGATGCTAAATGTAGCACAACAAACAAACCAATGGTTATTATCTCAAGATAGTTCAGGACATATACCAATAGGATTGATTATAAGTGCTTTAATATTTTTTGAACTGATTATTGTTATAGGCGGATGGAAGTATAAGCCTGATATATTTATTTCAAATAATTTGAGCATTTCAAATGAAATTAGTAATACTCATTCATTAGGACAAATTTTATATACAGACTACATACATATTTTTCAAATAAGTGGAATGATTTTGTTAATTGCGATGATAGGTGCAATAGTCCTCACTTTTAGACAAAGAGAAGGTGTTAAAAAACAAAGTTACATCAAACAAATATCAAGAGAAAGATCAGAAGGGGTAGAAGTTCTAGAGGTACCTAGTAATAAAGGAGTTAAAATCAATGACTGAAATCGGCTTAGGACATTATTTAACTTTAGGGGCAGTAATCTTTACCATCGGTATAGTTGGAATTTTTTTAAATAGAAAAAATATTATTGTAATTTTAATGAGCATAGAGCTTATTTTGTTAGCAGTGAATATAAATTTAGTTTCTTTCTCAATTTATTTGAATGATTTATCAGGCCAAGTTTTCACTTTGTTTATATTAACAGTTGCTGCTGCTGAAGCCGCTATAGGCTTAGCAATTATTGTTGTTTATTATCGAAATTCCGGAACTATTCGAGTTGAGGAAATTGATAAATTAAAAGGCTAATATGGAAATTTCAATTATAGCATTACCTCTATTAGCTGCAATTATATCTGGAGGATTTGGAAAATTTATTGGAGATAGAAATTCAGAAATTGTTACAAGTTTTTTGGTAACAATTTCAGCAATTCTATCCTGCTTAGTTTTATATGATGTAATATTCAATCAATATCAAGACAATATAGTTATAGCCAAGTGGATTAGCTCAGGTTCACTAGATGTAAATTGGTCAATGAAAATTGATTCTTTATCTGCCGTAATGTTAGTAGTTGTAACATCTGTATCATCATTAGTTCATATTTATTCAATTGGATACATGTCTCATGACCCTCACAAACCAAGATTTATGGCATATTTATCTCTATTTACTTTTGCAATGTTAATGCTGGTAACATCAGATAATTTTATTCAATTGTTTTTTGGATGGGAAGGGGTTGGACTATGCTCATATTTTTTAATTGGTTTTTGGTTTAAAAAAGACACTGCAAATGCTGCGGCAATTAAAGCTTTTATAGTAAATAGAGTGGGAGATTTTGGATTTGCATTAGGAATTTTTTTAATTTTTTATTTATTTGGTACTGTAAATTATTCTGAAGTTTTTGAACAAATTCCAAATATCAAAGATAAAAATTTGATGTTTTTAGGGATTAATATAAATGCCATAGATCTAATTTGTATACTATTGTTCGTTGGAGCAATGGGAAAATCAGCCCAAATTTTTCTTCATACATGGTTACCTGATGCAATGGAAGGACCTACTCCTGTTTCTGCACTTATTCATGCTGCAACCATGGTTACTGCAGGTGTTTTTTTAGTTGTTAGATGTTCTCCAATCTTCGAGTATTCAGAATTAGCTTTAAATATTATAACTATTGTAGGTATGAGCACTGCGTTTTTTGCTGCTACGATTGCACTTGTTCAAACAGATATAAAAAAAATAATTGCGTATTCTACTTGTAGCCAATTAGGCTATATGTTTTTTGCTGCTGGTGTTGGTGCTTATAATGTAGCTATGTTTCATCTGTTTACTCACGCATTTTTTAAAGCTTTATTATTTTTGGGTTCTGGTTCAGTTATCCATGCTTTTAAAGATGAACAAAATATTAATAATATGGGTGGAGTATGGAAAAAGCTTCCCTACACTTATACTTTGATGATAATAGGAACTCTTGCCTTAACAGGTTTTCCGTTTTTATCTGGATTTTATTCAAAGGATGCAATTATTGAATTTGCGTATTTAAGAGGCAACACAACAGGATTATACGCTGCAGGAATTGGAATTTTTACAGCTTTTTTGACCTCAGTTTATTCTTGGAGATTAATTTTTAAAACTTTTCATGGTGGATATAACAATAAAGATATGAAAATTGAGGAAACTCACGAGTCTCCTATGGTTATGTTAATACCACTAGTTTTATTGTCTATAGGTGCAATATTTGCAGGATATATTTTTAAAGATTTATTTATCGGTCATAGTGTTGAAAATAATTTTTGGCAAGACTCTATATTTTTTCTTGAGCCACTAAGCACAGAACATCCCCCATCTTGGTTTTTAGTCTTAACTCCAGCTTTAGTTTTATTGTCAATACCGGTTGCATATTACTTATTCGTTAAGAATAAAGATTTACCTAAAAAAATTGTAGAAGTTAATAAACCATTATATGAATTTTTACTTAACAAATGGTATTTTGATGAACTCTATGAAAAAATATTTATTAACCCTTCGAAAAGATTAGGTTTATTTTTATGGAAATTTTTTGATGTAAAGTTAATCGATGGCTTTGGCCCTGATGGTATTGCTTCATTTATTAAAAAATGTTCTTTAAAAGCAAATAAATTTCAAAGTGGATTTATATATCAATATGCGTTTGTAATGTTGATAGGATTTTCTGCTTTATTAACATTTTTAATAGTTAAATAATGAATTTCCCAATACTTTCATCTTTGATATTACTTCCAACAATAGGAGCTTTTTTTTTACTCTTTACGAGAAGTAAAAAAGAAGAAAATATTACAATTAAGTATGTTGCTTTATTTACTTCATTAGTAAATTTTTTTTTATCAGTGTATTTATGGATATTATTTGATTCATCTACTTCAGAATTTCAATTTGTTGAAAATAGAACATGGATTAAGGGGCTTATTAATTACAAAGTAGGTGTAGATGGAATATCAATATTATTTATTATTCTAACCACATTCATAACTCCTCTGTGTATTATTTCAGTTAATAGTTCGATTAAAAAAAGACTAAGTGAATTTTTAATTGCTGTTCTGATAATGGAGTCTTTTATGATTGGTGTTTTTTGTTCCTTAGATCTTGTTGTTTTTTATTTATTTTTTGAAGCTGGTTTAATTCCAATGTTTCTGATTATAGGAATTTGGGGTGGTTCTAGAAGGGTTTATTCAGCATTTAAATTTTTTCTTTATACTCTTTTAGGTTCCGTTTTAATGTTGGTTGCAATTATTTCCATTTATTGGATTAGTGGAACAACAGATGTAACTCAACTTTATGAAGTTGGGATTGATAAAAAGTATCAAAATCTTTTATGGTTAGCTTTTTTTAGTTCGTTTGCAGTTAAAACACCTATGTGGCCAGTACATACATGGTTGCCAGATGCTCATGTTGAAGCTCCTACAGCAGGATCTGTTTTATTAGCAGCAATTTTACTTAAAATGGCTGGTTACGGATTCATTAGATTTTCCTTAGGACTTTTTCCTATTGCCTCTGAGACTTTTACACCATTAATCTACACGTTAAGTGTTATTGCTATAATTTTTACTTCTCTAATAGCCTTAATGCAGGAGGATATGAAAAAATTAATTGCTTACTCTTCTGTTGCACATATGGGTTTTGTAACTTTAGGTGTTTTTACTATTCAACAACAAGGGATCGAGGGAAGTATAATACAAATGATAAGTCATGGTCTTGTATCGGCCGCTCTTTTTCTAAGTGTAGGAGTTTTATATGACAGAATGCATTCTAGACTTATTACAACATATGGAGGAATTGTAACTATTGTTCCTAAATATTCAGTTTTACTAATGGTATTTGTTTTAGCTTCGTTAGGCTTACCAGGCACAAGTGGTTTTGTTGGTGAGTTTTTGATTTTGATGGGAGTGTTTAAAGATAATTTCTTAGTAGCAGTTATAGCTAGTATAGGAGTAATATTAGGTGCTGCATATATACTTTGGATGTATAAAAGAGTTGTTTTTGGTAAATTAGTTAATTCAGACTTAAAAGAGCTTATAGATCTTAATAAGTCAGAAATATT
>CACGKR010000018.1 GCA_902573705.1 uncultured Pelagibacteraceae bacterium | reverse complement strand
TTCACTAAAAATTTCAATATTATTTATGTCCCACAGTAATTTTTTTATATTAAGGATATTTGAGTTAAAAAATTCTATATTATTTTTAGAAATGCCTATTGTTTGAATTTTATTATATTTTTTGATTTTCTGGTCAGAAAAAATATCAACATTTACACCTAAGTTTACTAAAGACTTTGCTAGCGTCAAACTAGTCAGCCCATTTCCTAATATACACACTTTCATAATAATTTTAATTTTAACAATAAAAATTAGATGATACAAAGTGGTAAATTTGATTCATTGATTATGAATATAAAAACACTAACTAATTCAATATTAATCTTCATTATTAAACGACTAATAGAGATATCAGGTATCTGCATTTCAATTCTGGGTATTTTACTTTTATTGGGTCTAATTTCTTATTCTCCTACTGATCCAAACTTTATTTTTCCAGAAAATACCGAAATTAAAAATTGGCTAGGATTCCAAGGAAGTTACATCTCAGACCTTTTCTTTCAATCAATTGGTCTAATATCCTTTTTAATACCAATCACCTATATAATTACAGGGGTAAATATTTTTAGAAAAAAAGAAATATTTCCAATTGTAGAAAACTCTTTTTTCATAATTCTCTATTCATTGTTTGGGTCTTTATTTTTTTCTTTTTTTTACAGGGACGCTTACGCGCTATATATTAATGGCAACGGAGGCTTTGTTGGAGCATACTTAAATGAACTTTTTTTCATTAGCTTTATTCAATCTTATGAAAATATTTTTTACTTTTTATTTATCTTTTTAGTAATAACATTTTTTTTAATAAGTATTAATTTTCATTTAAAAAGTTCAATTAAAACAATCAAAAATATTTTTCAATTGTTTTTTAGAAATAATAAAAAAAATTATACAAATAAAAATGAAATAATTAACGAGTATATTCCTCAAGAGGAGATTAAAAATTTAATACAAGAAGATCTACCTTTTATTAAAGCTGAATTAAATACTAACAATATTAAAACTAAATTTTCTCTCCCATCAATTGATCTACTAAAAATTCCATCTAAAAGAGAAAAAGAGAAAATCAGTAAAAATGAAAAGAGTGATCCAGAATTTCTTGAAAAAATTCTTTTAGATTTTGGAGTTAATGGAAATATTAAAAAAGTAAGTCATGGACCTGTTGTTACATTAAATGAATTTGAACCAGCGGCAGGTGTTAAAGTTTCAAAAATTATAAATCTTTCTGACGATATAGCTAGGAATACAAGCTCTGAATCTGCCAGAATTTCTACTATTCCTGGGAGCAATACTATTGGTATCGAGCTTCCCAATCAATTAAGAGAGAATGTACATTTAAGTGAAATTTTAAATAATTCAGACTTTAAGAAAAAAGAAATTAAACTTCCAATAGCTTTAGGTAAAAATATATCAGGTTTACCAATGATTGGGGACTTAAGTTCAATGCCACATCTTCTAATAGCAGGAACGACCGGCTCCGGGAAATCAGTTTGTATAAATACAATTATATTGTCCCTTCTTTACAGACACACACCGGAAAAATGTAAATTTATTTTAATTGATCCAAAAATGTTAGAATTATCAACCTACGAAGGAATTCCTCATTTACTCTGTCCAGTAATTACAGAAGCAAAAAAGGCTGCTTCAGTTTTAGGTTGGGTAGTAAAAGAAATGGAAAGTAGATACAGGCTCATGACAAAAGAAGGTGTAAGAAATATTGACAGCTACAATGAAAAACACAAACTGCCGATGCCGTATATAGTTGTGGTAGTAGATGAAATGTCAGATTTAATGTTAGTAGCTGGAAAAGAAATAGAAAATTATATACAAAAATTATCTCAAATGGCTAGAGCAGCAGGAATTCATATTATTATGGCAACTCAAAGACCGAGTGTTGATGTAATTACTGGAACGATAAAAGCTAATTTTCCAACACGTATCTCTTTTCAGGTTACATCTAAAATTGACAGTAGAACAATCCTAGGAGAACAAGGCGCTGAGCAATTATTAGGAAAAGGCGATATGTTATACATGTCTTCTGCTAATAGAATTATTAGAATTCATGCACCTTTTGTATCTGATAATGAAATTGAAAAAATAAATAATTCTTTAAGGTCACAAGCAGAACCAGATTATGTGGATGAAATTTTAAACTTTGTTGATGAAAAAGAACTAAATGAGGGATCAAAAAACCTTAGTGACAAAGATGAACTTTATCAAGCAGCATTAGACATTATCAAATCTGAAGGAAAAGCTTCTACATCATTTTTACAGAGAAAATTACAAATTGGATATAATAGAGCGGCAAGAATTATAGATATGATGGAGGAGGAAGGAATTGTAAGTAAAGCAAATCATGTCGGCAAACGTGATGTACTTTGATGAAAAAAATTTTTTTAATATTATTTTTTATACTGTTAACTAATGAAGTATCAGCTTCAATTAAAGAAAATATTATTTACAATTTAAAAAATGTTGAAAATATAACATTCAAATTTGAACAAAATATTAATGGTAAAGCTGAAAATGGAGAATGCATTATTCAATATCCAAAAAAAATTTTTTGTAAATATAATTTAAAAAATAAGAAAATATTAGTGTCAAACGGAAAATCGCTTGTGATTAAAAGTTTAAGCAGCTATTATTTATATCCGTTAGATAAAACTCCACTAAATTTAATATTAGATAAAAACTTTTTAATAAATAAAATAATTAATTCAGATGGAAGGATAATTGAAAATAAATTTATTAATTATAGATTTTCTGAAGAAGATAATGAAATTAATATTTTTTTTGACAAAAATACTTATGAATTTATTGGTTGGCAAATTTTAGATATTTACCAAAATTTAAGTATTACTTTTATTTCTTCAATTATTAAGAATCAAAAATTAAAAAAAAATTTATTTAAAATTCCAAAACAAAATTAGTTATATTGATATAGTTTCCTTTTTGAAAATTTTCATTCCTCTTGCTATGTAGTTGTTTAAAGCATTTTTATGATCTAAAGAACAAGTGTGCACCCAGACTCTCCCAGGTTTTTCCAAAAAAGAACATTTTATTGCTGAAGTTAAAAGATATGAACCTAACTTTTTATTTAAATATTCTTCAAGTAAACCAAGATATGCTATTTCAACTTCATTTTTATCTTTGTGTGAGATAAGTTCAAAATAACCAGCCAAATCTTTTTCATATTTTAAAATATAAGTTTTTACTTTTTGATCACATGCATAATCAATCCATTGTTTTTCTGTCCAAGTTAGTCGATCAACCCATTGATGATTTTTTCCAACATTTTTATAAAAAAATTTATTAATTTGAAAATCTGCTGGTTTAACAAGTTTTATTTTAAAATTTTGTGAATTAATTTCTTTCTCATTTAATTCTGAGACTGAATTAATTTCAAGATAATTTCTTTCAACTTTTTTACTCACACGACCATCTTACCAACTTTTTCACCTCCAAATAAATGAAAGTGGAGGTGAGGCACCTCTTGGCCTCCGTGATCACTTATATTTGCTAAAGCTCGATATCCTTGGCCTGTATCAACTGAAATTCCAAGTTTTTTTGCAACAAGGTTTATACCTTTTAATAAACCCACCATTTCCTCAGTAGAGGCTTTTTGACTAAAATCATCAAGATCAGTATATTTTCCTTTTGGAATTACGAGTGCATGAATTTTTTTTTGTGGATTGATATCATGAAAAGATAAAACATAATCATCCTCATAAATCTTTTTACAAGGAATTTCCCCTCTTAAAATTTTAGCAAAAATATTACTATCGTCGTAACTCATTTTTTCTTTTATTAAGTTCTTCCATTACATCTTCAATTTTTACATCATTTGCCTCTAGATACATTATCAAATGATAAAAAACATCTGCTGCCTCATGAATTTTGTTTGAGTTTTTTTCTACTGCCTCTATAAGCTCATCAATTTCTTCAAGTACTTTTTCTTTACTTAAAGATTTATCACTGAGTAATTTATTTGTATAAGAACCATCTACTGGAGATTTTTTTCGTTCTCTTGCAAGATTAAATAAGCTTTCTAAAGTATTAAGCATTTTAAATTCTAACAGGTATTCCTTTTAAATCCAAATAATCCTTAGCTTCTTTTACAGAGTGTTTTCCATAGTGAAATATAGAAGCTGCTAAAACTGCACTAGCTTTTCCTAATTTAATTCCATCCACTAAATGGTCTAAATTACCTACACCACCAGATGCAATGACCGGAATATTTACTTGAGATGAAATTTTTGACATTAAATCAATATCATAACCAACCTGGGTCCCGTCTCTGTCCATTGAAGTTACAAGTAGTTCTCCTGCACCATTTTCTTCCATTTGTTTTGCATATCCTAACGCATCAATACCACTATTTTTTCTTCCTCCATGAGTAAATACTTCCCACTTATCTCCATTTTTTTTTGCATCTATTGCTACTACGATACACTGAGAACCAAATTTTTTTGAACTATCAATAACGACTTTTGAGTTTTCAACTGCTGCAGTATTTATTGAAACTTTATCAGCTCCACAAATAAGTAATTTATTTATATCATCAACACTTCTCACGCCACCTCCAACAGTTAACGGAACAAAACATTTTTTTGAAGTTTTCTTTACTACATCATAGATAATATCTCTATTTTCATTTGAAGCAGTAATATCTAAAAAACAAATCTCATCTGCACCACCGTCACTATAAATTTTAGCTTGCTCTACAGGATCACCTGCATCTTTTAGATCAACAAAGTTAATACCTTTTACAACTCGACCGTTCTTCACGTCTAAGCAAGGAATTATTCTATTTTTAAGCATCTTCTTTTACTAACTCTTCTAATTTAATATCACCATCATAGATAGCTTTTCCAACTATTATACCTTCAATATTTTTTAAATTTTTTGCTTTTTTAATGTCATCTATTGACGAAACTCCACCTGATATAATTACAGGGCAATTAGATATCTCAGCAACTTTTAATGTTTCCTCAAAATTTGGACTTTGTTTCATGCCATCCCTATTAATATCAGTATAAATTAATCTACTAACACCATAATCATTAACTTCTTTCAAATAATCTAAAGTTAATTGATTAGAGCTTTCCTTCCATCCTGATACTGATAAATACCCATCTTTAGCATCTAAACCTAGGGCAATTTTATTCTGAAATTTTTTACATGCTTTTTTTAAAAAATTTTTATCTTTTACCGCAGCACTTCCCAAAATGACCTTTTCAACTCCAACATCAACATATTTTTGAATACTTTCAAAGTTTCTTACACCTCCTCCGATTTCAATTTTAAGATCAAATTTTTTCACTATTTCTTGAACAATATTAAGATTAACAGTCTCGCCAGTTAAAGCTCCATCCAAATCAACAATATGCAAGTTTTTAAAACCATGACTTTTATATTTATCAGCCTGATCAACTGGAGACAGTTCATATTCAGTTTTTTTTTCAAAATCACCCTTAATTAATCGAATACATTTTTTATCTTTGATATCTATTGCTGGAAATATTTTCATTTTAATTCTTGATCTCTATTTCTGATATTGTTGATTTCATATTAATACTTTTTTCTTTTTCTTTTTTAATTAAACTATTTTTCTTTTCATTTGCTGTATTTTGACAAGCACATAAAATTAGTAATAGCAGTGTCCAGAAATAACTTTTCATTAATTTATAAATTCATAAAATTATCAATTATTTTAAGTCCTAATTTGTCACTTTTTTCAGGGTGAAATTGAGTTCCAAAAATATTTTCTTTTTCAACGGAGCAAACAATATTTGATGAGTAATCTGTTGTAGCAGAAATTACACTTTTATCATTTGGTATAAATTCATAACTATGAACAAAATACATATGAGAATTATTTTCTATTCCTTTTAAGATCTTACTATCTTTAACAATATTAATTTGGTTCCAACCAATGTGGGGGAGTTTATATTTGTTATTTTGATTATTTATTTTTGAAACTTTGCCAGAAATCCATCCTAGCCCTTTAGTTTCCCTTTCCTCATAACCAATATCAGCAAACATTTGTAAACCAACACATATTCCAAGTAGAGGTTTTTTATCAGTTATCACAAATTTGTTTAAAGTTTCTGTTAGACCACTAATTTTATTTAATGAATCTACACAACTTTTGAAAGAACCTTGACCTGGTAAAACTACTTTATCACTTAATTTGATCTTATTTAAATCTGAAGTAACTTCGATTTTTACTTTATCCTCAGCAACTTCTTTAAAAGAGTTTATTACCGAGCTTATATTGCCCGAATTATAATCAACAATTATAACATTCATTAAACTTATAAAGAACCTTTAGTCGATGGAATTGACTTTTTGTTCCTTGGATCAATTTCTAATGCAGTTCTTAATGATCTTGCCAATCCCTTAAAACAAGACTCAATAATGTGGTGACTATTATCACCGTAAATATTTTCAACGTGCAATGTAATTCCGGCTGCTTGAGAAAATGCCTGAAACCATTCTTTAAAAAGTTCAGTATCCATTTCACCAAGTTTTTCTACTTTTAGATTCACTTTCCAAATTAAATATGGTCTATTCGAAATATCGATTGCCACACGTGATAAAGTTTCATCCATAGGAATCATAGCATGAGCATATCTTCTAATCCCAACAGATTTTTTCAGAGCTTTTTTTAGAGCTTCACCAATTGCAATACCCGAGTCTTCAGTTGTGTGGTGAAGATCAATGTGAGTGTCACCCTTTGCTTTGATGTTCATGTCGATAGATGAGTGCTTAGATAATTGTTCAAGCATATGATTTAAAAAACCTATACCTGTGTCAATTTTGTATTTACCTTTTCCATCAATATTTAAATCAACACTAATGCTGGTCTCTTTTGTTTTTCGACTTATTTTACCTTTGCGCTTCATAATTAAAAACAGGTATACATATATTATTCAATTATGGCAATAATACTAGGTCTGGGCTTGAACTATTAAATTTAATATCCATTTATAAGCTATGACAACGATTGTGCTAGTAAGAAAAAACAACGAAGTAGTGGTTGCTGGTGATGGACAAGTAAGTATGGGGAATACAGTTGTTAAAAGCACAGCTTCTAAGGTGAGAAAAATAGAAAAAAGAGATGTCGTTGCTGGTTTTGCAGGTTCGACAGCTGACGCGTTAACATTGTTTGAAAGATTAGAAGCAAAAATAGAAAAACATGCAGGTAATCTATCAAGAGCTGCTGTAGAATTGGCTAAAGACTGGAGAACTGATAAATATTTAAGAAGACTTGAGGCATTAATGGCAATAGGAGATAAAGAAAATAGTTACATCATTTCAGGCACTGGGGACGTGTTAGAACCAGAAGGAGATGTCATTGGAATTGGATCTGGTGGTAATTACGCACTTGCTGCAGGTAAAGTTTTGATTGGAACAGACATGAGTGCGGAAGATGTTGCAAAAAAAGCTATTGAAGTTGCATCTGAAATTTGCGTTTTTACAAATAATAATATCAAGGTTGAAAAAATTTAATGGAAAAATCTAATGTTACACCACTAGTTCCTAAGGATAAAAATTCAAAAGAAAATGAGTCTCTAGTAAGCTCGTTATCTCCAAGAGAAATTGTTTCAGAATTAGATAGATTTGTTGTTGGACAAAACAAAGCTAAAAAAGCTGTTGCAGTGGCGCTAAGAAATAGATGGCGAAGACAAGCTCTAAAAGGTGAAATGAAAAATGAAGTTTTACCTAAAAATATACTCATGATTGGACCTACAGGAGTTGGTAAAACTGAAATATCTAGAAGACTATCAAAATTGGCTGAAGCACCATTTGTTAAAGTTGAAGCAACAAGATTTACTGAAGTTGGATACGTCGGAAGAGATGTAGAACAGATCGTTCGCGATTTAGTTGAAATAGCTATTTCAATGGAAAAGGTAAAGAAAAGAAAAGAAGTTCATGCACAAGCTCAAAAACTTGCTGAAGAAAAAGTATTAGACGCGCTAGTTGGTAAAAAAGCTAGTTTGGCAACGAGAGAGAGTTTTAGGAAAAGATTAAGAAATGGAGATCTTGATGAAAATGAAATTGAAATAGCTGTAAGTGATAGCGGATCAAATAGTACTTCCTTTGAAATTCCTGGCATGCCTGGTGCAAATGTTGGAATGATTAATATTGGCGAAATGCTTGGAAAATCTATGGGGTCCAAAGAAAAAAAGAAAAAAATGACAGTTAAAGAGTCTCATGAAATTTTGATAAACGATGAGTCTGATAAATTAATAGAACAAGATAAGATTATTAAAGCTGCAAAAGTTTCAACTGAGAATAATGGTATAGTTTTTTTAGATGAAATTGATAAAATTTCAGGAAGAACAGATAGAGTGGGAGGAGATGTATCTAGAGAAGGTGTTCAAAGAGATCTATTACCATTGATTGAAGGAACGACCGTTAATACTAAATATGGCCCAATAAAAACTGATCATATTTTATTTATTGCTTCAGGTGCTTTTCAACTAGCTAAACCATCTGATTTATTACCTGAGCTTCAAGGAAGACTACCAATAAGAGTGGAGTTAGAAGCTTTAACAAGTGATGATTTTAAGAGAATACTTAGAGAACCAGACTTCAGTTTAATTAAACAATATATTGCATTACTAAAAACTGAAAATGTAGATTTAGAATTTTCTGATGATGGGATAGATGCTATTGCAAATATTGCCTCTGAGGTTAATACGACAGTAGAAAATATTGGTGCAAGAAGATTACATACCATAATTGAAAAAATTTTAGATGACATTAGCTTTACTGCGACGGATAGGTCGGGAGAAAAAATTATAATTAATAAAGAATATATTAACAAAAACTTAGATAACCTTATTAAAGATACTGATTTATCAAAATTTATTCTTTAAATATTATAGATAAGAAAGCTCCTGCATTTCTTTTTTAAAAGCTTTTTCAATTTTGTTTCTATTATTTTCATCTATTAATTTTAAAAAATCACTACTTGGTCCAAGATTAAAAAATTCTATTTTTTTATTTGTTTTTTTTTCAAATGCATTTTCTGAAAAACCTCCTTTTTTTTCTAATTCTTTAAGTTTTTCAAATCTAGTTGTTTCTATCGTTTTATTTAACTTATTTTTATCAATTGTATATTTTACAGATAATAATCTTTCCAAAAAATTAATGACTTTTAAAAACATATCTTCTGGTTTTTCCACCAAATCCTCATATTTTATTAATAGAAATTTGTCTTTAAATTGTTTCCAAGAATTAAGATTGAAATTCCATGATCCCAAAAATGTTTGAAAACCATTAGACCCTATACTTCTATTGTTGTTAATTATCAAATTTGTAGACTCCTGGATAGACAAACTAAAATGATGAGATTGTGAAATCACAACGTTTCTTGGATCTCTCACAATATAAATTACTCCAAGGGTATTCTGTAAATCAGTAAAATTATGACCATTGATTTTGCAAAAAGCACTATGTGTCTTAAAAAATTGAATTGTTTTTTTACCTTTATTCAGATTTTTTTGAGCATTTATATAATTTTTTGCAACTTCAGAATTATCATTTAAATTGATATCCAAACCTTCAAAAAAAACTTTATCGGGGAATTGAGAAATATTTCTTAAAAGAGAAAAATCAAAATTTCCATTTTTTGAGAATAGATATCCACTAAGTAATGCTCTCAAATAAGTATTTCCACTTTTTGGGTAAGATGCTAACCAAACAATCATATACTTTAAAAGTATTATAAAAAATAAAAACTGTATATCTTATTTTTTTAATTTTTTTTTTAAAAAAATGTAAAAAGCTCCTGAACCACCATCATTAATATTTGCATCCTTAATTTCATTAATCATGCTCATCAGATAGTTATTATTTTTTATATATTCTGGCACCGAGTATTTTAAAATACCAAGATCTTTTGAAACATAAGGATCTTTCTCATTTTGAGAGTGGATTCCTTTGCCAGTTACAATAATTAATTTTGAAATTCCATTTTCATAAGAATTTTCAATTAATTCATTTATTTTTTTATTCGCATCACTTAAGGAGAAACCATGAAGATCAAAAGATTGAGTTTTTTTAAAATTTTTTTTTAAATTTCTATCTTTATCCTGCAATGTTTCATCACTTGATAAAAAATTTTCCCAATCTTTTATATCCCTGTCTGATATTTTTTTAATCAATTAAGTTAGTATGTCAATTAATTGCCAATTTGGATTGCTAGATCTTGTATCTCTTGAAAATACCCAAGTATCATATATTTTTTTAATTTTTTCTGGGTCACCTGAAACAATTTTTTTGTCTTTATCTTTAATACAAGTTATAACTTCGCTCACAAAGTCTACTGTTACATTAAGTATATTATTAATTATTTTATGTTCCTTGATATTAGCTGAGTTTATTCCTATAAAAGTGATTTCAGCAAAGTGACCTCTACTGCCTCGTTCTTTAAGAGCTGTATTAAATTGGTCATGTATTTTTTTACTTAATAGTGGTTTGCTTTTTGTGAGAATATTGTCACTATCACTAAAGTCTGTAATTATTGTCTCGTAAGCAATTTTTGCTCCATTTAAAAAATCTTTTTTTGCTTCTTCATTAAAATTTTCTTTTTTTCTAGTTAAATTATCAGGATTTACATTTTTTAAAATTTCTTGAAATTGTGGAGCTGATTTACCTTCAAAACCTGTTCTTTTCCCTAAAATACCCCTTAATCTCAAAAAAATAAAACCAGCAATCATGGCTAGTAAAATAATATCAATATTTTCGAAACTATAATTCATAAACCTAATCTAATTACTATGTTGATTAATTTCAACTAACAATTACATTAAAGACAAATGAACACAGTTCTTCTAGCTATTATTTTAATTCCTTTAGTTGAAATATATTTATTTATTAAGATTGGATCACAATTTGGGGCATTAAATACAGTTTTATTAATTTTTGCTACCGCTATTATTGGAGTTTTTTACGCAAGGTACGAAGGTTTAAATACGCTCAGGTCTGGGTTTAGTCAAATTGTTAAAAATGAATTACCTGCATATGAAATAATTTCTGGTGCTGCGATTGCTTTTGCGGCGTTACTACTTATAATACCTGGATTTGCAACTGACATTTTGGGTTTTTTAATCATAATTCCATTTACAAGAAAATTAATTTTAGGAAAGTTATCAAATAATTTTAAAAAAAAAAGTGATGAAAAAAAAAATTTTATCGATGGGGAATTTGAAGACATAGAGGACGATAATGACAGAAAATTATAAAATTTTAGCTAAATATATTAAAGACATGTCTAGTGAAACTCCAGATGTAGAAACTTTTTTATTCGTAAAAGAAAATATATCTAGATACCAACTGAATATAGATATCAATTCAAAAGCAATTAAAGATAAACTTGTAGAAATTAATATCAGGTTAAAATTTGAGGACAAAGATCAAAGTGAAAAAAAATCATATTATGAAATAATTTATGCAGTAGTAATTAAAGTTAATGATGATGTAAAAGATAAAAAAATTTTAGAAAAAATAATTCTATGTGAAGTTCCAAGTAAAGTATATGTTGATTTAGAAAATGCATTTTTAAATTTGATGCATAATTCAGGTCACCCTGGTATTAAATTAGAAAAGAAAATAGATTTTAATAAATTATATAACGAAAGATTTAATTAAAAAAAATTTTTTTTCAATTTTTTACTTAAATATTCACGATGTTTTTTAATTTCTTCATTTGAGGGCAAAACAATCTTTTTATAATAAGAAACATTTTTAATATATTCACTTCTTTTTTGATGATCTTGATTTTGAAAATTTAAAGTCGGTTCACGTTGATCAATTAGATTAATATATACTTTTGCCAGTAACTCACAATCTACTAATGCAGAGTGTAAAGATCTTTTTGTATTGTCAATCCTATATCTCTTACATAGGGCGTCTAAGCTTATTTGTGAACCAGGAAATTTATTTCTTGCCAAAATCAATGTATCTACAATCTCATTTTTGATTTCCTTCTTACCTAGTATTTTTAATTCATTATTCAAATGAGACACATCGAACTCAGCATTATGTATGACCAATCTTTTATCTTTTATAAAACTTAAAAATTCATCAACTATTTCGCTAAACTTTTTTTTTTTAGATAAAAATTCATCAGTATAACCATGAACTTCAAGTGCTTTTTCTGAAACCTTTCTCTCAGGATTTAAATATGAGTGAAATC
>CACGKR010000017.1 GCA_902573705.1 uncultured Pelagibacteraceae bacterium | reverse complement strand
GAAAATAAGCTTAGAAAACATGCTCAAATTATTTCTAGTATCTTAGAAAGGTATGGAAAAGATAAATTACAAGAAATTGAAAAAAATTGTCAAAGCACAATAAGTGCAAGGGGAATAAACTTTAGAGTATATGCAGCAAACAATAGAGCAGAAGAAAAAAAATGGCCACTAGATATTATTCCAAGAATAATTCCTAAAACACAATGGAACAAGGTAACTAAAGGTTTAAAGCAAAGGGTAAAAGCCTTAAATTTATTTATTGATGACGTTTATAATCAAAAGAAAATTTTTAAAGACAATATTGTTCCAAAAGATATCATTTTTAATTCACCTTACTATGTGAAAGAATGTGAAGGTTTTTCACCTAAATATAAGTCCTGGGCAAATATTTCTGGTGTTGATTTAATTAGAAATAAAAAAGGTGAGTACTTAGTTCTTGAGGATAACTTAAGAGTTCCTTCTGGAGTTTCTTATATGCTTGAGAATAGAATGGTAATGAGAGATGTCTTTCCTGAACTTTTTACTAGATATAAGGTTTCATCAATTCATCAATATACTAACAAACTTTTTAATTGCATGAATGAATGTATTCCTAAAAAAACTGCTCATCCACACATGGTAGTATTGACGCCAGGTATTTATAATTCAGCGTATTTTGAACATTCTTTTTTAGCAGAACAAATGGGTATTGCACTTGTAGAAGGAAAAGATCTTTTTGTTGAAAATGATAATGTTTATATGAAGACTGTAAAAGGTCCTTTGAAAGTTGATTGCATATACAGAAGACTAGATGATAATTTCTTAGACCCAAAAGCCTTCAATAAAGAATCCGTTATTGGCGTTCCAGGATTATTTAAATGTTGGTTAAAAAAAAACGTGGGTATTATTAATGCAGTAGGTACAGGTGTAGCCGATGATAAGGTTGTTTATTCGTACGTAAATAAAATGATAGTTTATTATTTAGGAGAGCAACCTATTTTAAATCAAGTCGAGACTTATTTGTGTCATGATGAAATTCAAAAGAAATATGTATTAGATAACTTATCGAAATTAGTTGTTAAACCAGCTAATGCATCAGGTGGGTATGGAATAATGATAGGCCCAAAGGCTTCTTCAAAGGAAAGAGAAGAGGTGGCAGAGAAGATTAAAAAAAATCCCAGAGAATATATTGCACAACCTTTAGAAACACTATCAACAGCTCCAACAATTACTGAAAAAAATATAGAGCCTAGACACTTAGATTTAAGACCATTTGTTTTAAGTAGTAAAACTAACTATGTGACAACTGGTGGTCTGACTAGAGTTGCTCTTAGAAAAGGAAGTACAATTGTAAATAGTTCACAAGGTGGTGGATCGAAAGATACTTTAATAGTTGAATAATTTTTTATCTAGTATTACATTTTTTGCATAATCCAAAAAACTCAAGATTGTATTTACTATATTTCATCCCATCTTTGTCTTTGAAATTAGCTAAGTATTTAGAGAGACCTGCACTACTTATTTCTGTTACTTTTTCACAAATCTCACATATTGAAAATGCAGTAGCTTTAGCTACCTGACAACTCGAATTATGACATGCAATAAAGGCATTTCGACTTTCAATTTTGTGAATTTTTCCTATTTCAACTAATTTATCTAATGCCCTGTAAACTTGTAGTGGAGCATTGATACCTTTTTTTTGAACATTAAAAAGTATTGAATAAGCTTTTAAAGGTTCAGGAGATTTATCAATTAAATCAAAAATAATTTGCTGATTTTTTGTAAGAGTACGTTCTTTATGCATTTTACTCATTCTACTGATTCTCCTTTAGTTTTTCAATTTAATCGTTTGTTTTATTTTAAATAATGAAATCACAAATAAAAATAATGCAGCAGCTATAATTGAAGGTCCAGAGGGAGTATTAAATTCTAATGAAGAAAATAATCCTATGATAACTGATAATAATCCTCCAATGATTGAATAAATTATCATTTTTTGTGGGCTGTCTGAAATATTTCGTGCCATTGCCGCTGGTATGATTAACATTCCAGTAATCAACAATAATCCAACCATTTTGATTGATATAGCAATTATGGCTGCCATTAATATTGTGAAAATAGCTTTTGCTCTATCTGGATTTAAACCCTCTGCTTCAGCTAATTCGTAATTAACTGTTGATGCAAATAATCCCTTCCATATTAATCTTAATGTTAATAAAATTAATGCTCCACCAATCCATATAATATATAAATCATTTACTGTTACAGCCAGGATATCTCCAAATAACAATCCCATCACATCAAACCTAATAAATGTTAAAAAACCAATAACAACAAGTCCTACAGCTAGTGATGAGTGTGCTAAAAGACCAAGTAAAGCATCACCTGGTAGATTAGTTCTATTTTGGAGTTGAACTAAAATTAATGCAATTAAAGATGAAATTATAAATACAGATAAAGCAATATTAAATTCTAATGAATATGCAATAGTCACACCCAGTAAAGCTGAATGAGCTAGGGTATCACCAAAATAAGATAATCGTCTCCAAACTACAAAACAACCAAGAGGTCCTGTAACAAAGGCAACTCCAAGTCCTGCAACAAGTGCTCTTATAAAGAAATCATCAAACATTTAATTCTTCTTTATTTCACCTTCGATAGTATGAACATGATCATGTTTATGTTCATATCTTGTAAGTATTTGAGAAGCTTGTTCACCAAATAAAGCTTTGTATTCAGTATTCTTTGCTACATCTATAGGTGTTCCAGAACAACATACATGCCCATTTAAGCAAACGACATGATCAGTAGCGCTCATTACTGTATGTAGATCATGTGAGATTAACAAAATTCCACAATTCAATTCATCGGATATTTTCTTTATCAATTCATACAAAGCTATTTCTCCAGTAAAATCTACACCTTGAACTGGTTCATCTAGTACTAATAACTCTGGTTTTTTAGAAATAGCCCTTGCTAATAAAACCCTTTGAAACTCACCACCAGATAAGTTCCCTAAACTTTTATCTTTTAAATGTATAACACCAGTTAAAGATAAAGCTTCATCAATAGTCTTTTCATCCAAATTTTCAGTTAATATCATGAAATCGTAAACACGAAGAGGCAATGTCCAATCAACAGAAATTTTTTGAGGTACATAACCAATTTTATTTGTATATTTTTCAACTGAACCATCAATTTTTTTTAAAATACCTAAAGCAATTTTGGCAGTTGTGCTTTTACCAGATCCATTTGGGCCAATAAGAGTTACTATTTTTCCTTTTTCAACACTTAAAGATACACCCTGAACTAGCCATTTATCATTATGACGATATCCAGCATTATTCATTTTTACCAAAACGTTATTATTAGAGCTCATTTTATTACTTGACTTATATTAATGTTATATTATTACACAGTGTTATATTATAACAACTACAAAATATTTAAATTATGAAAAATCTAAAAAAAATACCAGTAATCTTATCAATCTTATCATTATTGACTTCTTTTTCATCAGCTAATGCTGAAACGAAAGTTGTAGCATCAATTAAACCAATTCACTCATTAGCAAGCTATCTAATGGATGGAGTAGGTAAACCAGATTTAATAGTTGATGGATATGCTTCACCACACGGATTTGCCTTAAAACCTTCACATGCAAAAATGTTACAAGAAGCTGATATTGTATTTTGGGTAGGGGAAGATTTAGAAAATTTCTTAGAAAAACCATTGGGTTCAATAGCTAAAAAGGCTGAGAAGATTGAGTTGTTAGAAATTAAAGGATTAACAAAATTAAAATTCAGAGAAAGAAATATATTTGAAGAACATGATGATCATGGACACGATGATCATGCCAAAAAAGAAGACGATCATGACGATCATGGACATGATGAGGATGGCCATAAAGAAGATGATCACGATAAAGAAGGTCATAAAGAAGATGATCATGATGACCACGGACATGACGATGAGCATAAAGAAGATGGTCATGATGAGCATGGTCATGAAGGGCACGCACACGGTGAATACGACCCACATATTTGGTTAGATCCAATGAATGCAAAAGTAATTTTAAGTGAAATGGCAGAACACTTGATCGAGAATGATCCAAAAAATGAGGCCAAATATAAAGCAAATTTAAAAAAGGCACATAAAGACTTAGATAAACTAACTAAGAAAGTAAAATCCGAATTAAATAAAGATTTTAAATCAATAGTTTTTCATGATGCATATCAATACTTTGAAAAAAGATTTGGAATTAATATCTTAGGTGCATTTACAGTAAATACAGATGTAATGCCTGGCGCTGAACAATTAGCTGAAATAAGAGAGGTAATTGAGCATGACAAAGTAAGTTGTATTTTCTCAGAGCCTCAATTTAATCCTGATATTATAAAAGCTGTAGCAAAAGATACTAATGTTGCAACAGGGGTCATAGATCCATTAGGAGCAACTCTTAACCCTGGTAAAGATTTATATTTTGATTTAATTGGCAACATGTCAAAATCTTTTAAAGGCTGTTAATTAGAAATTGATCTTTAGGCATAAATAATATCTAATAAAGGGATGAGCACTGTTTCCCTTTCATTAGATGAAATTTTTAATTTAGCTAAAAAAACATTATTAGCCAATGGCTGTGATGATGAAACAGCATCTATATTATCAGATTTAATCAGAAATGCTGAACGTGATGGTTCTTTATCTCATGGTTTATTTAGATTACCAGCTTATGTAAGTGGTTTAAAAAGTGGAAAGATTAATGGCAAAGGGAAACCAGAAGTAAAAAAGATTTCTTCATCTGTAATAAAAGCTCAAGGTAACAATTGTTTAGCACCTGTTGTTTTGAATAAAGGTTTACCTGAATTAGCTAAAGCAGCAAAAGAAAATGGTGTTGCAGTTTTAGCAATAAATAATTCTCATCACATGGCTGCGATGTGGCCTGAAACAGAAAAATTAGCAGAAGAGGGATTAGTTGCCTTTGCATGTACATCATACAAACCCGCAGTAGCACCTGCAGGAGCAATCAAACCATTGTTTGGTACAAATCCAATTTCATTTGCTTGGCCTCGACCTGGAAAAACTCCTGTAGTTTATGATATGGCGACAGCTTTAATGGCAATGGGTGAAGTTCAAGTGGCTAAAAGAGAAGGGCACAAGGTACCTCTTGGAACAGGATTAACTAAAGAAGGTAAAGAAACTACTGACCCAGGAGCAATAGCTGATGGTGGTGTGTTATTACCTTTTGGTGGTTATAAAGGTTCAGCAATCGCTATGATGGTTGAATTAATGGCTGGTGCTTTAGTCGGTGATAATTTTAGTTTTGAAACAGCTGCTAAAGATAATAATGACGGCGGACCACCAAGTGGAGGAGAATTCATTCTTGCTATCTCTCCTGATAAAACTGCAGGAACAAATTGGCAAAAACATGCAGATGAATTCTTTGATAAGATGAAATCAATGGGTGAAGTAAGATTACCTGGAGAAAGACGACATAAAAATAGACTTGATAAAGGTCCTCGTAATATTAATGAGGAATTAGTTAATAAAATAAAATCTTTAAGCTAATTTAATTTCTATGGGTGTGTGATCTGAAGGTTTTTCTCTACCCCTAGGGTCTTTATTAATATTTATAGATTTTATTTGGTCGATTAAAGAGTTTGAGACTAAAAAATGATCTATTCTCATTCCATTATTCTTTTGCCATGCACCTCTCATATAATCCCAAAAAGTATAACCTTCTTTTGTTTCATTAAAATGTCTATAAACATCACTAAAACCTAAATTAAGCATTTCTCTAAACTTTTTTCTTATTTCTAATCTGTACAAAGCATCATCCTCAAAACTTTTAACATTATAGACATCTTCGGCCGCAGGGATTACATTAAAGTCACCTGCAAGAATAATATTAGAATTTTTTTTAGATAAAGACTTTAATTGTTTAATTAATTGATCCATCCAATTTTTTTTATAGTCATATTTATCTGTATCAACTGGATTCCCATTAGGAGTATAGATATTAATTAATTGAATAATTTTTTTCTTATATTCAACCTCAGCAGAAATTATTCTAGATTGTTTTAATTTATCTTTAATTAAATCTGTTCTTATATTCTTTAATTTTCCTTTTGAAATAATAGCCACACCATTATAGCTTTTTTGTCCAAATACATGACTTTCATAATCCATAGATGAAAAATCATCATAAGGAAAATTTACATCTTCAGTTTTTATCTCCTGCATCATTAAAATATCCGGCTTATACTTTAAAAGATAACTTTTGATATTTTCAATACGTGCCCGTACTGAATTAACATTCCACGATGAAATCAACATTAAAGAGAGAAGGAAACTCCACAACCGCAAGAAGACTTGGTTTGAGGATTTGTTATTTTAAATTGTTCACCTATCAATTCTGATACATAATCAATTTCAGAACCTTTTAAGAGATCTGCAGACGTTTTATCAATTATAATATTTTCAAAATTTAAATCATCCTCGGCTTTCGAATTTTCAAATGTAAATTCATATTGAAAGCCTGAACATCCACCACCCTTAATAGCGATTCTAAAAAAAGACCCCTTATCTTTTTTAGACAACAAAGTATTGATCTGTTTTAGTGCTTTATCAGTAAATTTAATTTCTTTAATCATAATTGATCACTGGTATTACTAATATAATACTTAAATTTTAATTTAAAAGGATGAAAAATTACTCAAAGATAGGTGTATTTAAAAGTAAAGGAAGATTATTCAAAGAATCTCTATCTAAATATAGAACACCATTTCAAAGGGATAGAGATCGTATTATTCACAGCGCATCCTTTCGAAGACTTAAACATAAAACGCAAGTTTTTGTAAACACGGAGGGGGATCATTACCGAACGAGAATAACTCATTCCATGGAAGTTGCCCAAATAGCAAGATCCGTAGCACGTTATTTTAACTTAAATGAGGATTTAACAGAAACTTTAAGTCTTGCTCATGATTTAGGGCACACACCTTTTGGTCATGCTGGTGAGGATGCTTTAAATGAGTGTATGGATGAATATGGTGGTTTTGATCATAATCTACAAACACTCAGAATAGTTATGTTTTTAGAAAATAAATATTTAAAGTTTAGTGGACTTAATCTTTCGATAGAAACACTTGAAGGCTTGTTAAAACATAATGGTCCGTTAGAGGAATTAGATCTAGTTGATAGTTTGATTGGAATTAAAAAACTCAAGAGCATGATTAATTTCAGAACATATCCTTCATTAGAGGCTCAAATTTCATCAATTTCCGATGACATAGCTTATAACAATCATGATATTCAAGATGGAATAAATGCTAATTTATTTAAGTTAGAAGAGTTAGTTGAAATTCATTTTTTTGCGGATATTTACAAAAAATATAGAAAAAAAATTAATAAAAAAAATTATAAAATCATAACTTATCAAATTATTAGAGATTCAATTGATTTAATGATTAAGGATTTAATAAATAACACTAAAGAAAATATAAAAAAAAATAAAGTTAAAAATTTTAAAGATTTAAGTAAAACAAGTTTTCTAATGGTAGATTTTTCTGATAAAATTAAAAATTCTGAAAATGAAATAAAATATTTTTTGAGAACAAAAATGTATAATAATAAAGAAGTTTTAGCAAAAAATAACAAAGGCAAAATAATTGTGAGAAAATTATTTGATAAGATCAAGCAAAATCCTAGAAAATTTATTTCTAGAGAGCAATTTTTTGACACTAAGTACAGATCTATTTCAGATTTTATATCAGGTATGACTGATCGATATGCAGTAAACTTATATGAGAATCTTAAATGAATATTTTTACTAAATATATAGAAAAAATTAATGAAACTTTGTCTGAGTTATCAAAAAAAGGAGATTTAATTTTACCTGATAAACTTGATGGTATTACAGCTGAAATCCCTCCTACAAAATTTGATAGTGATATTTCTACGAATGTTGCCATGGTTCTTTCGAAGATAAATAAAAAAAATCCAATAGATCTTGCAAATAGTTTATCAAAAGTACTAAAAAAAAATGATGAACTTATTGAAGATATATCAGTAGTCAAACCAGGATTTATCAACATCAAATTTAAACCAATTTTTTGGACAAATTTTGTTAAAGAAACAATTAAAAACTCTACATCTTTTGGTATTAACATTTCAGAAAAGAAGAAGAACTATTTAATTGAGTTTGTTTCTGCTAACCCAACCGGTCCTTTACATGTTGGTCATTGTAGAGGAGCAATTTTAGGTGATGTTATTGCTAATATTTTATTATTTAACAAACATAAAGTCACAAAAGAGTATTATGTTAATGATTATGGTAATCAAATTATAAATTTTACAAAATCAGTTTATTTGAGAATAAGAGAAATTTCTTTCAATGAGCCATTTCCTAAAAATAATGAGGAATTATATCCTGGCGATTATTTAATAGATTTTGCTAAAAATATTTTAAACTCTAATAAGGACATTGATTTTAATAACTTCGAAAATATATCAGAAATATTAACTGCACTATCTATTGAAGAGGCATTAAAACTTATTAAAAATAACCTTAATAGTCTTGGTATTAATCATGATAATTTTATTAGTGAGAAAAAATTAGTTAAAAATCAAGAAGTTGAAAAAGTAGTCAATTTACTTCAAAAAAATGACTTTGTATATAAGGGTAAAATAAAAGCACCTGCTGGAGAGGAAAATGATAAGTGGGTTGAACGAGAGCAGTTACTTTTTCGATCTACTAATTTTGGTGATGATAAAGATCGAGCTTTACAAAAATCTGATGGTGCATGGACTTACTTTGCCAGTGATGTTGCATACCATAAAAATAAATTGGATAGAAAATTTGATCATTTAATAAATATATTAGGTGCTGATCATGCTGGATATATAAAAAGAATTTCTTCTTCGGTAGATGCTTTATCAAACTCAAAAGGTAAATTGATTTGTAAAGTAAGCCAACTAGTCAAACTTATCAAAGATAAAAAACCCTTTAAAATGTCAAAAAGAAAAGGAGATTACATAACAGTAGATGATTTAATTAAAGAAGTAGGCAAAGATGCGACTAGATTTATTATGTTAAATAGAAGCAGTGATGCTGAACTTGATTTTGATTTTGATAATGTGATTGAAAAATCTAAAGATAATCCCCTTTACTATGTCCAATATAGTTATGCTAGAATAGCATCTGTTTTTAGACATTTGGACAAAAATTTAGAAACTGAACTCAAAATAGATAAATATGATTTTAGGTACTCAAAAGATGAAATAAATATTTTAAAGAAAATTTCTGAATGGCCAAAATGTATCGATGCTGCTAGTAATAGACTTGAACCTCATAGAATACCAACTTATTTGTATGAACTTGCATCCTTATTTCATTCATACTGGAATTTAGGTAAAGAAAATCCTACAAAAAGATTTATTAATGATCAGAAAAAAATTTCAGATGATAAATTAATTTTTTTAAAAGTAATTTCAAATGTAATCAAATCTGGCATGAATATCGTTGGTGTTTCAGTTCCTGAAAAAATGTAATGGTTAAAGAAATCAAATATTTAATATTCATATTTATTATTGGTATATTCTTATTTTTAACTGGAAAATATTATTTTTCAGATTCTAATAAAAAAAATTCGTATAGATCCATATCTTCTATAGATGAAAAACTAAATAATTATGCTGATAAATTACCTATTCTAGAAAATGATACAAAAAATATTATAGAATATGTTGAGAAATCAAATGAAAAAAAAAAGAAGAAATTTAATTTCTGGAAGTTGTTAGATTCCAATGAATAAACGCCGATCATTTATTATTGGTATAAAATCATTTAGTCTTACCGTACAAGAAAAAGATTTTCTTAAAAAATATAAACCTTGGGGTGTTATTCTTTTTACGAGAAATATCAAAAATATTAAGCAAACTTTAAAACTTACTTCTTCTATAAGAAAAATTTTTAATGATAAAAAATATCCTATTTTAATTGATCAAGAAGGTGGCCGTGTTAATAGATTAAAAAATTTAATTTCTTTTGATAATTTAACCTCTGAGTTTTTTGGAAATAAATACATCAACAATTTTAAAGAATTTAAATTCTATTATAAATTATTTATTGATAAAACCTCCTATTTGTTAAGATCAATAGGAGCCAATATTAATACATCTCCAGTGTTAGATTTAAGAGTGAAAGGCGCCTCTAATATAATCGGAGATAGATCATTTTCTGCAGATCCAAAGATAGTATCAAAAATTGGTGATTATTGTATTCAATATTATCATGAAAATGGCATTGGTACAGTAATTAAACATATTCCTGGCCATGGTTTAGCTAAAGTTGATAGTCATAAATTTACACCAATAATTAGTAAAAAAAAAAAATATCTATTTAAAAAAGATTTTACTTCTTTTAAGAATAAAAAAGCTTTTTTTGCAATGACCGCACATATCATCTTCAATAAAATTGATAATAAGAATGCAGTAACTCATTCTAAGATATTGATAAAACTAATTAGAAATAAAATTCGATTTAAAAATTTATTGATATCTGACGATTTATCTATGAAAAGCTTAAAAGGAACACTTAAAGATAATACAATCAAAACGTTTAATGCAGGTTGTAATTTAGCATTACATTGCAATGGTAATTTTAAAGAAATGTTAATAGTTGCTAAAAACTCTCCTCTAGTTGATAAATTTATTGTAAAAAAAACATCACAATTTTATAAGATTTTGAGATAATATTTAATAATGAAAGAATATGATTCTGAATTATTTAAAGTAAATATTGATAATTATAACGGCCCATTAAATATTTTATTAGATTTAGCTAAAGCACAGAAAGTTAATTTAGAAGATATTTCGATAACAAAACTAGCAGATCAATTCCATGATTTTATAACAAAAAAGGAGAATCTGAATTTAGAAATTGCATCCGAATACCTATTAATGGCTACTTGGTTGGCATATCTTAAATCTAAATTGTTGTTACCAGGAAGTCCAGAGGAAGAATTCAAAGTTCAGGAAGTTGCTGATCAGCTAAAACTTCAATTAAAAAAATTAGAATTAATACGTTTATTATCAGATCAAATGTTAAAAAGAAAAAGATTGGGCAGAGAAATAAGAACTAGAGGTATGAGATCTGGTTTAAGACCAATATATAATAGTGAGTATAAAATTAATCTTTTTGAATTAATTAAAACGTATTCATCAATAATAATGACCAAAGATTTTCAAAAAATCAATATCCCTAAGTTACCGGTTTTTACTGCTGAAGAAGGAATAAAAACAATCAAAACTTTTTTTGGTAAACTTGTGGAATGGAAAAAATTAGATGATTTAATTCCAAAAAATTTCAAAAGCAATTCCAAGTATAAAAGAACTGGTAAAGCAGGTATTTTTGCTGGGTCACTTGAATTGGTCAAAGAAGGAAATTTAAAAATTAAACAGGAATCTCTTTTTAAAGATATTTTTATAAGAGAAGAAAAATAATGAAAAAAAAATTAGATAAAAAAGATAATATTATTAAATTTCCTCCCAAATTATCTTTTCTAGAAAAAGAAATTGAAGCAATAATTTTTGCTGCTGCTGAACCTTTAGATATAGAGACCATTGAAGGAAAAATATCCAAAAAAACTGATGTCGAGAAAATATTACAAAAGTTACAATTGGAATATGCTCATCGAGGTATAAATTTAGTTTGCATATCAAAAAAATGGTCCTTTAGAACTTCACCAAACTTATCTAATTTAATGAAACAAGAAAAAACTGTAGAAAAAAAGTTATCAAGAGCAGCAATTGAAACACTAGCGATTATAGTTTATCACCAGCCTGTCACAAGAGCTGAAATAGAAGAAATCAGAGGTGTTGCATTTGGTACAAATACTCTTGAAATATTAATGGAACTAGATTGGGTAAAACCAGGGGGAAGAAAAAACCTTCCTGGTAAACCTATTCAATATATAACAACAGATAATTTTTTAAGTCATTTTAATCTCCAGAAATTATCTGATCTACCAACTGTTGATGAACTAGGAGCCGCTGGTTTAATTGATAGTACAAACATAGATAATGCTATTTTTGGAACTGGAAAATTTTATAAGGAAAAACAAGAAGACAAAAAAGAAGACATTTACTCAAATATAGACGAAATGTTGAACAGCACTCTTGATTCAGATGAAAATAAATAGTTGCTAATTCTAATTAAATAAAAAAAAGGTACTTTTAAATTATTCGTAAAAAGGTTATAAGTTTTCTATGAGTATTGGAATTTGGCAAATAGCAATTGTTGTAATATTAGTCGTTTTACTTTTTGGTAGAGGTAAAATATCTAGCCTAATGGGTGATGTTGCAAAAGGAATTAAAAGTTTTAAAAAAGGTATGGCGTCGGATGCTACTGATGATAATGATCCTAAAAATATTTCCGACGAAAATCAAGATTCAAATAAAAAAGAATAAACCAAATGCCTACTATTGGTTGGTTTGAGATTTTAATTGTTGTTGCTATAGCGATTATTGTACTTGGACCCAAAGATTTTCCAGTCATGTTAAAAAAAGTTGGCTCATGGATCGGTACAGCAAAAAAATATATTAATAATATACAAAATGAAGTTTCAAATATTGACATTGATGATAATCAAGTAGAAAAAAAAGAAGATAAAAAAGATGAATCTTGATGAAAAAGAGGGTGGCTTCATTAGCCATTTAACAGAGTTAAGAAAAAGATTAATCCATAGTTTTTTGTTTTTAATAATTTTTTTTATCGGGTGTTACTTTTTTGCAGAACATTTATATGGTTTCTTAGTTGAACCCTTCGCAAAAGCTGTAAAAGATGACGGCTCAGAAAGAAGATTAATTTTTACTGCCCTTCAAGAAACGTTTTTAACTTATTTAAAAGTATCTTTTTTCACTGCTTTTTTTGTAACATGTCCATTTATTTTGATGCAAATATGGAAGTTTATTGCACCAGGCCT
>CACGKR010000016.1 GCA_902573705.1 uncultured Pelagibacteraceae bacterium | reverse complement strand
CCAGATAGAGTAGTTAAAATTATAGTTTTGTTACCATTTTCTTTTGAAATTAAATCAGCAACACATCTTGTACCATTACCACATGCTCCTGACTCACCACCATCAGAATTAAAAAATTTTAAACGAGCGTCTGTAGTTTTGTCATTTTCAATTAGTATTAATTGATCACACCCAATAAAATTTCTATCACAAATTTTAATTATCTGTTCCCTTGATAAATCAGTAATCTTTTGTCTATTATCAATGATAACAAAATCATTACCTAATCCATCCATTTTAAAAGCTTTAAAGTCCATATATAGTTATTTAACTTATTTATTGACTTTTTGAACCTCTATTATAGTTTGTGGCAGTTTCCGCAAAAACGTTAAATTTGCGGTGTCTTTGGAAACAAAGAGATCGACACTAGTCAGCGAGGGTTCGCCCACTAGTGCGATAACTGCTGTGTGTAATAAATATGTTTGATAATTTAACAAATAAATTTGAAGAAATTTTTTCTTCTTTAAAAAAAGCACCTTCACTTGATGAAAATCAGGTTGATGAGGGTTTAAGGAATATAAGGCAGGCCTTACTTGAAGCAGATGTTTCTTTAGATGTTGCAAAAGAATTTATTGAAAAAGTTAAACCAAAAGCATTAGGACAAGAGATAATTAGATCAACATCACCTGGAGATATGGTGGTTAAGATTGTCTACGATGAATTAGTCAATTTACTGGGTGAAAAAAATATTGATGTAAATCTAAATGCAGTTCCACCAGTACCAATGATGCTAGTAGGACTACAAGGTTCTGGTAAAACAACCACAACCGCTAAACTTGCAAGTTATTTAGAAAATGTAAAGAAGAAAAAGGTTATGATGGTTAGCCTAGATATTTATAGGCCAGCTGCTCAAGAACAATTAAAATCTCTAGGTGAGCAAAGTAATATTTTAACACTTCCTATAATTGAAGGACAACAACCAGCTGATATTTGTCAAAGAGCCATAAGTGCAGCTAATTTAAACGGAGCTGACATTATATTATTTGATACTGCAGGTAGGACTCAGATTGATTTGCAAATGATGAGTGAAATTAAACAAATCGAAAAAACAATTAATCCTGCAGAGATTTTTTTGGTGGCAGACTCACTTACAGGACAAGTGGCAGCATCTGTTGCAAAAGAATTTAAAAATACAGTAAATCTATCAGGAATAATTTTAACTAGAGCTGATGGTGATGCTAGAGGTGGAGCAGCTGTAAGTATGAAATTTGTTTCTCAAGTTCCAATTAAATTTTTAGGAGTTGGTGAAAAAGTTGAAAATCTCGAAGTATTTCATCCAGATAGAATTGCAAATAGAATTTTAGGAATGGGAGATATTGTATCGCTTGTAGAAAAAGCAGCACAAGATCTTGGTGAAGAAAATATTAAAAAGGCTGAAGAAAATTTAAAAAAAGGACAGTTTTCAATGCAAGACTATTTAACTCAATTAAGACAAATGAAGAAAATGGGAGGAATAGAGGGAGTGATGTCTTTTATGCCAGGTGTATCTAAAGTTAAGTCTCAAATGAATGCTGCGGGTGTAGATGAAAGTGTTATTACAAAAAATGAAGCAATAATTTTATCTATGACAAAGAAGGAGCGAGAGAACCCAAAAATAATTGATGGTTCTAGAAAAAAAAGAATTGCTAATGGCTCTGGTACAGACCCAGCCACTATCAACAAATTGCTAAAGCAATTTAAAATGATGTCTGAAATGATGAAAAAGATGTCCAAAGGAAACCTGAAAGGTATGTCTGATAAAGGAATACCACCAGAATTACTTAATCAATTAAAATAAATAAAAAAGGAGAGTATAAATGTTAAAGTTAAGGTTATCACGAGGTGGAACAAAAAAGAGACCTGTTTACAAGCTTGTTGTAGCAGATAGTCGTTTTGCAAGAGACGGAAGGTTTATTGAAAAAGTAGGTTTTTTCAATCCATTACTTCCTAAAGAGAAAAAAGAAAGAATTGGACTAGAGGCTGAGAGAATTAAATATTGGTTAGGTCAAGGAGCACAACCAACAACAAGAGTTGCAAGAATTTTAGGTGAAAATGAACTAATGCCTATGCCTGCTAATGGAAACAACCCTCAAAAAGCAGTTCCAAAAAAAGATAGAAAAAAAGAGGGATCTGAAGAAGCTCCTAAAACAGATGCAGCACCAGCAGCAGAAGCTAAAAAGGAAGAAGCTCCTAAAACAGAAAAAAAATAAAAAAAAGTTTTTTTATGTTCCAAGCCCAAGTATTTACTCTTTATCCAGAAGTTTTTCCTGGCCCTTTAGCTAAAGGTCTTTATGGAAAAGCTTTGTCTAATAGATTATGGAATTTAAGTATTATAAATATTAGAGATGCAGCGACTGATAAACATAAAACAGTTGATGATACCCCTTATGGTGGCGGAACAGGAATGTTACTTAAAGCTGACGTTTTAGCAAATTCTCTTGATCAAAAAGTTAAAAAAGGAGAAAGAGTTTTTTATCTTTCACCTAAAGGTAAAAAATTTGATCAAAAACTTGCTCAAGATTTATCAAAAGAAAAATCTATATCTTTAATTTGTGGACATTTTGAAGGTGTTGATGAGAGAGTTTTGACGACAAGGAATATAGAGGAAATAAGTATTGGAGATTATGTTTTGTCTGGAGGTGAAACTGCTGCATTAGTCGTGCTTGATAGTATTTTAAGACTTTTACCAGGGGTCTTGGGTAATGAAAAATCTCCTGTTGATGAAACCTTTGAAAATGGTCTTTTAGAGTATCCCCAATATACTAAACCTCAAATTTGGGAAGAAAAGTCAGTTCCAGAGGTATTATTATCAGGCGATCACGCTAAAATTAAAGACTGGCGTTTATCTCAATCTGAGGCTATAACACGCGACCGAAGACCAGATTTATGGCGAAAATATAATAAAAATTAAATTGTCAAATATTAATATGAAAACAATAGAAGAAATAAACCAGCATAATGTAAAAAAAATTCTTTCAGAAAAGAAGATACCTAACTTTTTTCCTGGGGATGTTGTAAAGGTTGGTGTTAGAATTACTGAGGGTAAAAAAGAAAGAATTCAATATTTTGAAGGTGTCTGTATTGCAAAAAAAAATAGAGACTTAAATTCTTCCTTTACAGTAAGAAAAATTTCTTTTGGAGAAGGAGTGGAAAGAACATTTCCATTATATGGGACAGTGATAGATACAATCAAAATAATTCGTTCAGGAAAAGTAAGAAGAGCAAAATTATATTATTTGAGAGATAGAACTGGTAAGTCAGCTAGAATTGCAGAGAAAATTAGAAAAAAAATTGGTATCGATATAGATATTAAGCCTGAAACAGTAACTCAAGAAAATTTAGCTCCTGTTAATAATGATATGGATACAGAACCAAAAAAAGATGCTGTTACAACAGAAGTGTCTAAAAAAGAAGTAGATTCTAATACAGAAGTCAAAAAAGATCCTTCTGTAGCCGAAACTAAGACAGAAAAAAAACTTGAAAATTTACAAGAAAAAAAATAATTTTTTTCTCAATGCCCAAAACTCTTTATGATAAAATTTGGAACGAACATTTAGTTCATCAACAAGATGACGGAACAGCGTTATTATTTGTAGATAGACACTTAGTTCATGAAGTTACTAGCCCCCAAGCTTTTGAGGGACTAAGAAATTCTAAAAGAAAAGTAAGACATCCAATGCTAACATTAGCTGTTGCAGACCATAACGTCCCAACTACTGATAGATCAAAAGGCATCTCTGATAATGAGTCTAAAATACAAGTTGAAACTTTGGAGGCTAATTGTAAAGAGTTTGGTATTAAACTTTTTGGAATGGATGATAAGAGACAAGGAATTGTTCATGTTACTGGTCCTGAACAAGGTTTTACACAACCTGGTACTGTAATAGTATGTGGGGACAGTCATACGGCAACTCATGGCGCATTTGGTGCATTAGCATTTGGAATAGGCACTTCGGAGGTAGAACATGTTTTGGCAACACAAACTTTAGTTCAAAAAAAAGCAAAAAATTTTAGAATAAATGTAGATGGTAAACTTCCATTAGGAGTTACCTCAAAGGATGTCATTCTTCAAATAATTGGGAAAATTGGGACCGCAGGTGGTACAGGTTGTGTAATAGAGTATGCAGGGAATTTAATAAGATCATTGAGCGTTGAACAAAGAATGACCATTTGTAACATGACTATTGAAGGAGGAGCGAGAGCTGGATTAATAGCTCCTGATGAAAAAATATTTAATTATCTTAAGGGTAAGCCAATGTCACCAAAAAGTGTTAATTGGGACAAAGCTTTGGATAATTGGAAAAGTTTAAATACAGACGATGGAGCAAAATTTGACAAAGAAGTTAATTTAAAAGCTGAAGAAATTTTACCAATGATAACTTGGGGAACTTCTCCACAAGATGTAATCACAATTGATGAAAAAGTTCCAAATCCGCAAAACGAAAAAGATGAGGATAAGAAAAATTCTTTAGAAAGAGCATTAAATTATATGGGTTTAAAGCCTAATATGGCAGCAAAGGATATCAAAATAGATAAAGTTTTTATTGGAAGTTGTACAAATGGCAGAATTGAAGACCTAAGAGAAGCTGCAAAGATTCTTAAAGATAAAAAAATTGCCTCTCATGTTCACGGAATGGTTGTTCCTGGATCTGGTTTAGTAAAAGAGCAGGCAGAACAAGAGGGGTTAGATAAGATATTTGTAAACTCAGGATTTGAATGGAGAGAACCAGGCTGTTCAATGTGTCTAGCTATGAATGCAGATAAATTAAAACCTGAAGAAAGGTGTGCATCTACTTCAAATAGAAATTTTGAAGGAAGACAAGGAAGAGGTGGTAGAACTCATTTGGTGAGTCCTGGAATGGCAGCTGCAGCAGCAATATCAGGCAGTCTTGATGACGTGAGAAAGTATCAAAATTAGATGCAAAAATTTAGCAAATTAAAGAGCATTCCTGCATATTTACCAATAGTCAATGTTGATACTGATATGATTATTCCAAAACAATTTCTTAAGACTATCAAAAGAACTGGTTTGGGAAAGAATTTATTTTTTGAAATGAGGTACGATGACAATGGTAAAGAGATTGATGATTTTGTTTTAAATAAAAGCCCGTTTAATAATACAAAAATTTTGATAACTGGAAAAAATTTTGGTTGTGGCTCATCAAGAGAGCACGCTCCTTGGGCATTATTAGATTTTGGGATAACATGCGTGATAAGTTCAAGTTTTGCAGATATTTTTCATAATAATTGTTTTAAAAATGGTATTTTACCAATCATTTTAAGTGATGAAAAAATAAAAGAATTGTCAGAGTATGCAAAAAGAAAAGAAGAAATTTTTGTAGACCTCAATGAAGAAAAAATAGTTTATGGAAATAATGAGGTTAAGTTTAAAATTGACCCTTTTAAAAAAAAGTGTCTTCTAGAAGGACTAGATGATATTGCTTTATCACTAAACAAATTATCTAAAATCGAAAATTTTGAAAAAGATTTAAAAAATAAGAAACCGTGGGTTTTTAATGATTAAAGTAAAAAAAAGAAAGATATTGTTATTACCTGGTGACGGAATTGGTCCTGAGGTTATTAGTGAGGTAAAAAAAATCATTAAATGGTTTAACGAAAAAAAATCTTTAGATTTTGAAATTGATGAAGATCTTGCTGGAGGTTGCTCATATGACAAACATGGAACACCAATTACAGATGAAGTTTTTTACAAAGCATTAGAAAGTGCTGTAATAATGTTAGGTGCTGTTGGTGGTCCAAAGTGGGATGGAGTAGAATTTTCTAAAAAACCTGAGAGAGCACTTTTAAAATTGAGAAAAGAGTTAAAACTTTTTGCAAACCTAAGACCAGCAATATGTTTTAAACAGTTGGTTGATGCCTCAACTTTAAAACCTGAAATTGTTTCAGGTTTGGACATAATGATTGTAAGAGAACTAACTGGAGGAATATATTTCGGTGAGCCAAGAGGAATTAAACCAATAGAAAATGGAGAGAGAAAAGGTATAAATACTCATACCTATACAAGTAGTGAAATTATTAGAGTTGCAAGAATTGCTTTCGATTTAGCAAAGAAGAGATCTAATAAAGTAACATCATGTGAAAAATCAAATGTAATGGAAGCAGGTCAACTTTGGAGAGAAGAAGTTCAATCTTTACATGATAAAGAATATAAAGATGTTGAGTTAAGTCATATGCTTGCAGACAATTGCTCAATGCAATTACTCAGAAATCCAAAACAATTTGATGTAATAGTTACTGATAATCTTTTTGGAGATATGTTATCTGATCAAGCATCAATGTTAACAGGCTCATTAGGACTTTTACCCTCCGCCTCATTAGGTGCCAAAAACAAAGAAGGAGAAATGAGAGCTATGTATGAACCGATACATGGATCTGCACCTGATATTACTGGTAAAGGAATTGCAAATCCCATAGCTACAATTTTAAGTTTTGCTATGGCTTTAAGATATTCTTTAGATTTAGATAATGAGGCAGATGCATTAGAAAAAGCCGTCCAAACAGTACTAAATGAGGGTTTTAGAACAAAAGATATTTTATCAAAAGGGACTAAAGAAGTGTCAACATCACAAATGGGTGATGCGATCATTTCAAAATTGCAATAATTAACTAATTATCTTAAACTTACTATATGCCAAGCTACACAGCACCACTTGAAGATATGATGTTTCTCTTTGAAAAGTTGAGAAATAATAAAAAATATAATGAATTAGAAAAATATAAAGAAGTTACGTCAGATCTAGTCAAAGATATTTTACAAGAAGCAGCTAAAATAAATCAAAATCTTGTTCTTCCGTTAGCTAAAGCTGGAGACGAAAATCCTGCTGTTTTAGAAAATGGAGTAGTGAGAACTCCTCCGGGATACAAAGAAGCATATAAAAAATATATTGAGGATGGATGGACATCCTTATCCTGTGATCCAAAATATGGAGGACAAGGTATGCCAAAAACTGTAAGTGCATTTTTTGATGAAATGTTATCTTCTGCAAGTTTATCATTTAAACTTTATAGTGAACTTAGTATTGGTGCCTATAATTGTATTAATCATCATGCTACTGATGATATTAAGAATAGATATTTACCAAAGATAGTTGAAGGTAAATGGAGTGGAACAATGTGTTTAACTGAGCCAGTATGTGGCACAGACTTGGGTTTACTTAAAACAAAAGCAAAAAAACAATCTGATGGAACTTACAAATTAACAGGACAAAAAATCTTTATAACATCAGGGGATCATGATTTGACAGAAAATATTATTCATTTAGTTTTAGCAAGAGCTGATGACTCTCCATCTGGCACTAAAGGAATAAGTTTGTTTTTAGTACCAAAATTTATTGTTAATGATGATGGGACAGTAGGACCAAGAAATGGGGTTTCAACTGGATCTATTGAAACAAAAATGGGCATAAAAGGATCTGCCACATGTGTTTTAAATTTTGATGATGCGACTGGTTATATGATTGGTGCTAAAGAAAAAGGTTTGAGTGCCATGTTTACAATGATGAATCTTGAGAGAATAGTTGTTGGAATTCAAGGTTTGGGTATTTCAGAAATAGCTTATCAAAATTCCCTTTCTTACGCTAAAGAAAGAAAACAGGGAAAAACAAATAATTCAAAATCAAAAAATGGTTCAGATTTTATTATTGAGCATGCGGATATAAGAAGATCATTATTAAATATGAAATCTATAATTGAAGGTGAAAGAGCATTATGTTTTTGGCTATCACAACAGACAGAAGTTAGCTTGTATCATCCAGATGATAAAGTTCGTCAGGATGCATCAGATTATGTATCTTTGATGACACCAGTAGTTAAATCATTATTTACAGATTTAGCGATGGAAATTACAAGCGATGCTATGCAAATCTATGGAGGTTATGGTTACACTAAAGATCAAGGAATAGAACAACTATATAGAGATAATAGAATAACTCCTATATACGAAGGAACTAACTCAGTACAAGCAGCCGATTTAGTCTTTAGAAAATTGTCAAATAAAAATGGAAATATAATAAATAAATTTTTAGATCAGGTAAAATCTGAGTGTAGTTCAGATAATGAAAAAATTAAACCATTTATAACAGAATTTGATAATCACTTAAATATTCTAAAAAAATTTAGTGACTGGATGATGAATAAAGCAAAAACAGAAAAAGATGATGTAAGTGCAGCAGCAAATGACTATCTAAAAACTCTGGGCTATGTTTCTATTGCCTATGCTTGGATTAAAGTTTTAGAGGTAAGTTTTAAAGATTATAATGAGAATAAAAACTTTTATGATGAAAAAATAGACACTGCAAGATTCTACTTTGATAAAGTGCTACCTAGAGCTGAGCAACACTATAAATCAGCTATCTCAGGTAGTTCGAACATAATGAAATTCAAATTTAATTAAAATGGGTCACTACGATACTAATTTGGAAAAAAATAATGCAAATTATGTTCCATTAACACCTTTGACTTTTTTGAAAAGAGCTAAAGAAATTTATCCAAATTATGAAGCAGTCGTTTATGAGGATAGAAAGTATTCGTGGGAACAGGTTTATAAAAGAACAGTAAAATTTGCGAGTGCTCTTAATAAAATTGGTATTAGAAAAGGTGATACTGTTTCATTTTTAGCTTTCAATACACCAGAAATTTTTGAAGGCCATTATTCTGTGCCCATGACAGGTGCAGTGTTAAATACTATTAATATAAGATTAGATGCTAAAACTATTGCATATATTTTAAATCATAGTGAAGCAAAAGTATTAGTTGTTGATAGACAGCTTCATGTTGAAGTAAAAAAAGCTTTAAGCATATTAAAAAAAAAAATTATTATTGTTGATATAAATGATAAATTTGCAGACCAGTCTAAATGTCAGAAAATTGGTGAATTAGAATATGAAAGCTTTTTAAATACTGGTGATGAAAATTATAATTGGCAAATGCCAGAAGACGAATGGCAAGCAATATCGTTAAGTTATACGTCTGGCACTACAGGAAATCCAAAAGGTGTTGTTTATCATCATAGAGGATCTTACTTAATGTCTACAGGGAGTGCAGTAGCTTGGAATATGCCAAATAGATTAAACTTTTTAACTATTGTTCCGATGTTTCATTGTAATGGGTGGGGCTATCCATGGACAATACCTATGTTAAATGGAAGGACTATTTGTTTAAGAAATATTGATGTTAAAAAAATATTTGAATTAATAGATAAATACAAAGTATCTCATTTTGGTGGTGCACCTATAGTATTGAATATGATTACTGGTGCACCCGAGTCTGATAGAAAAAAATTAAATCAAAAAGTTTTTGTTCTTACTGCTGGAGCGCCACCACCAAGTATTATTTTCAAAAAAATGAATGAACTTGGATTTGAAGTGATGCATGTTTATGGATTAACGGAAACCTATGGCCATGTTACTCAATGTGCTTGGAATGATGCTTGGAATGAATTCGATGAAGAGAAACAAAATGAGATTAAAGCAAGACAAGGTGTAAGGTATCCAAATACTGAAGGAATTGCAGTTATGAATCCAGAAACAATGGAAGAAGTACCAAGAGATGGAAAAACCATAGGTGAGATTATGATTAAAGGAAATATTGTGATGAAAGGATATTTTAAGGACAAAGATGCAACATCTAAAGCCATGGATGGAGGGTGGTTTCATTCTGGAGATTTAGCAGTTATGCATCCTGATGGATATGTTAAGATTCAAGATAGATCTAAAGATATTATAATTTCAGGAGGTGAAAATATATCTTCGATTGAGATTGAGAATACTTTAGCAAAACATCCCTCAGTTTCTATAGCAGCAGTTGTTGCTAAACCAGATGAAAAATGGGGCGAAGTGCCTTGCGCATTTATTGAAATGGTTAAAGATAAACCCGTATCAGAAAAAGAGTTAATTAGTTTTTGTAAGGAGACACTCGCAGGGTTTAAGGTACCAAAGCAAGTAGTTTTTTGTGATTTACCAAAAACTTCAACTGGTAAAATCCAGAAATTTGAGTTAAGAAAAAAATTCTAAAATTAAAAAAAATGAAAAACTTTCCGATTGTAAAATCAAGAAGATTAAGGAGCACTCCTTATACCGATAGAATAGAGTCGCACGGGGTAAGTAGTTATACGGTTTATAACCATATGTTATTACCAGCATCTTTTAAATCATTAGAAGCTGATTATGAACATTTAAAAAATTTTGTTCAAGTCTGGGATGTTGCGGCTGAGAGACAAGTTGAAATTTCAGGAAAAGATGCAGCAAAATTAGTTCAGTTAATGACATGTAGAGATTTATCTAAATCAAAAATTGGAAAATGTTATTATGCACCATTAATTGATAATGAAGGTTTATTAGTTAATGACCCTATTATAAATAAATTAGCTGAGGATAGATGGTGGTTATCTATTGCTGACTCAGATGTAATTTTTTTTGCTAAAGGGATTGCAGCTGGAAATAAATTTGAAGTTGAAATTAAAGAGCCAAATGTAAATATTTTAGCGATACAAGGCCCCCTTTCGGATGATCTGATGGCAAAATTATTTGGAGAAGAGATAAGAAAATTGAAATTTTTTAATTTTCAATATTTTAATTTTAAAGGTAATAAATATTTTATTGCTAGATCAGGATGGTCAAAACAAAGTGGATTTGAAGTTTATGTAGAAGATAATCTAGCAGGTCAAGACCTATATGATTATTTATTTGAATATGGAGCTGATTTAAATGTTAAAGCTGGATGTCCCAATTTGATAGAGAGAATTGAATCTGCGCTACTATCGTATGGGAATGATTTTGATAATAGAGATAATCCATTTGAGGCAAATTTTGATAAGTATATTAATTTAGATAGTGAAGTAAATTTCTTAGGAAAAGAAAAGTTAAAAAAAATTAGAGAAAATGGTATTACTAGAAAATTAATGGGTGTCATGATCGATCATAATAAAATTGATATGTATTGTGAAAAGACACTGCTTGATGATAATAATAATATTGTGGGATACGTACGATCTGCAGCATATTCCCCATCTTTTAAAAAAGTTATAGGAATCGCAATGATAAATAAACCTTATTGGGATAATAAAACCCAATTTAAGATAGATATAGATGAAAAAATATTTGTAGGAACAGTTTGCGATTTACCCTTCATTTAGTATAAAAATATAACGTCACCATGAATATAGCAATTGTAGGGGCAACAGGAAATGTTGGTAGGAAAATTTTAGAAGTTCTAGAAAAAAAAGAATTTCCTATTGACAATCTATATCTAGTTGCATCATCAAAAAGTGTTGGATCAAAAATTAAATTTAGAGGTCAGGAACATGAGATTTTAGATTTAGATGATTTTGATTTTTCTAAAGCAAAAATTACTTTTTTTGCTGCTGGAGGAAAAATCTCAGAAAAATTTGTTCAAGAAGCATCAAAAAAATCAATGATTATTGATAACTCAAGTTTTTTTAGAATGGACCCAGATGTTCCTTTAATAGTGCCACAAGTTAATTCTGAGGATTTAAAAAAAATAAAAAAAAATATTATTGCCAACCCTAATTGCTCAACAGCTCAGTTAGTTATAGTCCTAAAACCATTACATGACTTATTCAAGATTAAAAGAGCAGTTATTTCTACTTATCAATCTGTTTCAGGTGGGGGCAAAGCACAAATGGATGAATTAATAGAACAAACAAAATTAGTTCTAAATAATAAAAAAGTAGTATCCAAAAATTTTACAAAACAAATTGCCTTTAATGCAATTCCTCACATAGATGAATTTTCGCAAGATGGTTATACTAAGGAAGAACTTAAAATGGTAAATGAGACAAAAAAAATTATAGATAAAAAAATAAACATAACTTCAACATGTGTCAGGATTCCCGTATTAGTTTCTCATGCAGAGTCAATTAATATAGAATTTGAAAAATCTTTTACTTTAGATGAAATAAAAGAGGCTCTTGATAATTTTGAAGGTTGTAAAGTTATTGATAATAGATCTGATGGAGGTTATTCAACTCCTATTGATGCAGAAGGTAAAAATGAAACATTTATTTCAAGAATTAGAAAAGATAAAACTATTAAAAATGGATTAAATTTATGGATTGTTTCTGACAATCTTTTAAGAGGAGCGGCTTTAAATGCTGTAGAAATTGCTGAAACTTTAATTAAAAATAATTTTTATGGAAAATAAAGAGCCTTTATCTCCCCACATTCAAATTTATAGATGGCATATTTCATCCTTAGTATCTATCTCACATAGAATAACTGGTATAATAAATATAATAGCCATTACAATCATATGTTTCTGGGCTTCATCACTTTTATTAGGTAAAAGTAATTATGAAGTAATAAATACTTTTCTAGAGTCTTTTTTTGGTAAATTTATTATTTTAGCTCTAACTTGGTCTTTTTTATTTCAGGTTTTAAGTGAAATAAGACACCTCATAATGGATCTGGGGTATGGATTTGAACTACAAACAACTAAAGTAACTGGTTTAATAGTTATATTTGGATCAATAATCTTAACTATTATTTTTTATGTATTAGGGAAAAATTTAGTCTAAATGATTGTAGCAACAAAAAAATGGATTTTTTTAAAAATTAGCGGCGTAATACTAATCCCTTTAATGTTGTGGTTTATTTTGAATTTTATTAGAATTTATGACCAAGGATATAACGAAGTTATAATTTTTTTTACAAACTCTTCATCTAAATTTTTATTTAGCCTCTTCATTATTAATGCATATTTTTTTTCAGCATTGAGTATAAGTGAAGTTTTTGAGGATTATGTACAAAATGATAAAATCAAAAGTGTCGCAAATAAGCTTTTATATGTTTCTGCAGTGGTAATTCCAGTAATTACAATTATATTAATAATTAAATTATGAATTCTTATAAAATAATTGATCACGAATATGATGTTGTAGTTTTAGGAGCTGGAGGGTCAGGTCTAAGGGCTGCAGTTGGTCTTAGCGAAGCTGGATTAAAAACTGCATGTATTTCAAAAGTGTTCCCAACAAGAAGCCATACATCTGCTGCTCAGGGAGGTATATCAGCTGCATTAGGTAATATGGGTGAAGATGATTGGCGTTGGCACATGTACGATACTGTAAAAGGTGCGGACTGGCTAGGTGATCAAGATTGTATAGAGTATTTATGTAAAGAAGCTCCAAAAGCAGTAATAGAATTAGAAAAATATGGTGTTCCATTTAGTAGAACAGATGATGGTAAAATTTATCAAAGGCCTTTTGGTGGTATGACAAAAAACTATGGAAATGGTATTGTACAAAGAACTTGCGCTGCAGCTGACAGAACAGGACATGCAATTTTACACACTTTATACGGTCAAGCTTTAAAACACAAAACTGAATTTTTTATAGAGTATTTTGCTTTAGACTTACTCATGAAAGATGGGGAGTGTAAGGGATTAATTGCTTGGAATTTGAATGATGGAACAATTCATAGATTTAGAGCTCATACAGTAATTATAGCAACAGGAGGTTATGGTAAGGTTTACTATTCTGCGACTTCCGCTCATACTTGTACGGGTGATGGTAATGCAATGGTTTTAAGAGCAGGTTTGCCTTTACAAGATATGGAATTCGTTCAATTTCACCCAACAGGAATTTATGGACACGGCACTTTAATTACTGAAGGCGCAAGAGGTGAAGGAGGATATCTAACGAATTCTAAGGGTGAAAGATTTATGGAGAGATATGCACCAAGAGCAAAAGACCTAGCTTCCAGAGATGTTGTTAGCAGATCAATGTCAGTTGAAATTAATGAAGGAAGAGGTGTTGGAAAAGAGCAAGATCACGTACATTTGAACTTAAGTCACTTAGACAAAGAAGTTATAGAAAGTAGATTACCGGGTATCACAGATGCCGCAAGATTATTTGCAAATGTAGATGTAACGAAAGAACCAATACCCGTGGTGCCAACAGTTCATTATAATATGGGTGGTATTCCTACAAATTATAAAGGTGAGGTCCTAACAGTTAATGGACGATCAGAATATATGACTGCAGTAATATTTAATGGTAATAAAGAACATATAGGAAAAATTTTGCAAGTTAAAATTAACAAAAGTAACAGAAGTACTCTATTTGGAGAAATAATTGAAACTTCAGATCAAAGGGTAGCATAAAGTTGA
>CACGKR010000015.1 GCA_902573705.1 uncultured Pelagibacteraceae bacterium | reverse complement strand
CAATGTTCTCTTTTTTTCCTTCAATATAAATTGGTTTTTTAAAAAGATCATTTCCATTTTTATTATTTAATTTTTCTCTTTTTAAATCTAAATACTCAACAAACTGTAAAACTCCTCCATCAAATTTGAATTCGTTGATCTTCTCTTTTTTTTCATTACCATCAATAAATACAATTTTAACTCCTTTGTTGAGAAAAGCTAGTTCTCGCATCCTTTTAATCAAAATACTGCCACTAAATTTTATTGATGAAAAGATTTCTTTAGATGGAAGAAATGTAATTTGTGTACCTGAGTTTCTTGATTTTCCAATAATTTTAAGAGCAGCTTTGGCTTCTCCATTTTTAAATTCTATAAAATATTTTTTTCCATCTCTATTTATTTCTAGTTTTAATTTTTCTGACAAAGCATTTACAACTGAAACACCTACGCCATGCAATCCTCCTGATACTTTATAAGAGTCATGATCAAATTTACCTCCCGCATGTAGTTGTGTCATTATTACTTCAGCAGCAGATTTTTTTTCTCCCTTATGTATATCAACAGGAATACCTCGTCCATCATCACTTACTGTTACAGTTCCATCTGAATTGATTTTGACTTGAATATTTTTACAATAACCAGCAAGAGCCTCATCTATAGAATTGTCAACCACTTCATATACCATGTGATGTAAGCCAGTTCCATCATCGGTATCTCCAATATACATCCCAGGTCTTTTTCTTACTGCCTCGAGCCCCTTGAGAACTTTAATGGAGTCTGCTTGATATGTATTTTTATTTGTCATTTTTTTAATTGAAAAGATAATTATAACATTTTTAATTAGAATTAACTATTTTAATAATTTACCTCATTTTAAAAAAACCAATAAAAAAACAAGTCTTTTACAGTCTAATTAAAATATTATTTGTGTAAATAAATACCTGGTAACTAGTCAAATTTATCGTATAAAATAATTATTTTAAAATGATACCAATTACAAAACCATCTTTAGATATAAGTGATCTCAGATATATTAAAAATGTTATAAAGTCTAAGATATTAACCGATGGTTTTTATCAAAAAAAAACTGAAGAGTTAATTAAAAATTTAATAAAATCCAAATTTGTTAGTCTAACTCAAAGTTGTACAGCTGCTTTAGAAATTTCAGCAATTTTAATAAACTTAAAAAAGGGTGATGAAGTAATAATGCCTTCATATGGATTTGTTTCCGTAGCAAATTCAGTAGTTTTAAGAAATGCAAAACCTGTGTTTGCAGAAATAGATCCAAAAACACTTAATATTTCTTACGAAGATATTAAAAGAAAGATCACCAAAAAAACCAGAGCAATTTATGCAATTCATTATGCAGGAAACTCATGTGAAATTGAAAAAATTGCTAAACTAGCAAAAAGAAGGCGAATATATTTAATAGAAGATGCTGCCCACTCTTTTTTGGCAAAGTATAAAAATAAATTTCTTGGGACTATAGGTGATATTGGAGTTTTCAGCTTTCATGAAACCAAAAATTTAGTTGGTGGACAAGCAGGATGTATCTCAATTAATAACTTATCTTTAGCAGAAAGAACCAATACAATTTTAGATAAGGGTACCGATAGGAAAAAATTTATCAATAATTTTAAAAAAAAGATAATTTCTTCCCAAAAAAAAGGTTTTTATAGTTGGGTAGATATAGGTTCTGAGTATAGAGCATCAGAGTTAACGAGTGCTTTACTATATTCGCAAATTAAAAAGGTAAAAAAAATTCAGAAAAGAAGAGAGAGAATTTGGAAAAAATATAGAAAAAATATAGGTAAATTTAAAACCGATAATTTTTATTTAATTAAGCCAATTAAAAATTGTGTGAGTGCTTACCACTTATTAGTAATAATTTTTAAGAGTTTAAAAAAATCAAATGAATTTAAGGATATGATGCAAAAAAATGGTATTGCTGCAACTTTTCATTATGTTCCACTTCATAAATCAAAAATGGGGAAAAAATTTTGTAATTATAAGCTTCCTATTACTGAAAAAATTTACAATCGAGTTGTACGTCTACCCTTATTTTCAGATATTACTAACAAAGAGTTTCAAAAAATATTATATACATTTAAAAAATTTATGGTTGACTAGGAGAGGTGGGAGAGTCTGGTTTAATCCACCAACTTGGAAAGTTGGCATACCTTTGGTATCGCAAGTTCGAATCTTGTCCTCTCCGCCAAAATAGTTTTTTATAAAATTTAATAAATTTTCTTAAATAATTCTTCTGCAATAAATTTATGTCCTTCTTTATTGAGATGTCCATCTATTTTAAAATAATGACTATTATTAATTTTTAAATCTAAAAAAGAAATATTATCATAATTTAAAAGCTTTCCATTTGGAAAATTAAAAAATTTTAAATTTGGTCCATTAGTATAAAAAATATAAATTTTTTTGCTCATTATTGACGGATACTCATTCAAGACATTTAATAACAAATTCTGATGTGGTAAAAAATTTAAAGAATTAGATTTTTTTTTAATTAAATCAATAGGAATCTGAGCTGAATATCTGAAAGTTCTTCTAAGCTTTCTCCAATTAGAAATTGGTTGTGGAGATGTTATTGTTTGAAATTTATTATTTGAATTGATTTTTGAATTAATCTTAAAATTATTATTTTCTCCAAAATCATTATAGCAATACTGAATTATGACAGTATCTATTTCTTTTAATAAACCACTTTTTTCGAGTCTTATTAATTCTCTCCTTGTTCCATAACTCGAGACTGCTAAATTATAGACATTTTTATCTATTTTCTTTTCCAGTAAATAGGAAAATGTTTCATCATCATTTACTCCCCACCCCATAGCATAAGAGTCTCCAATAACTGCTATAGATTGACTCTTATTTATTTCTTTATTTGGATGATCTGAAACTCTTCCAAAATTGTCAAATGAAACATTGGTATCAAATTCAAAATTTTTAAAACTACAATTATTAAATTTTGGTACATAAATTAAATCTTTATCAAATTTCACGCAATCAGGATTATTTTGCCAAATATTCCGAACTCCTCCCTCGAGATAAAAATTTACTTGATATGTGTTGATTAACTTTAAGTTAGGGGTAACACCTTTGACTAACAAAAAACCACTTATAATATAAATAAAAAAAAATATTAAAAAATAGTTAATAATAACTAGTGGAAAATATTTAATAATTTTAAAGATTTTCATTTTAGGAATATACTTCTTTTTATAATCTATTATTAAAAATATAAAGAGTAAATTAATAATCGTTGGTAAAAAAAGTTTTATTGGATCAAATATTTACAATTTATTAAAAAAGAAAAAAAAATTATTAATATTAAGTTTCAAGGATTTTATGAAATTACCTGATAACATAATATCAAAATATGATTATGTTTGTAATTGCTCAGTAAACAAAAAAAATGTTGAAAATAATTACAAAAAAAAATTTGATTTTGATTTAGAAATTGCAGAAAAATTAAGGAAGATTGACACTACATTTATATTTTTAAGTTCAAGAAAAGTTTATAAACCTAAACAAAATATATATGAAAATAATGAAATACAGCCGATAGATAAAGATTCTAAAAATAAAGTTATTTCTGAAAACTTACTAAAAAAAAAACTTAAATCAAAAATTTTGATTTTAAGAATTTCAAATGTAATTGGATTAAAGAAAAATAAAAATTATAGACAAATTCACAAAACTTTTTTTGATAATTATTTAGATATTGTAAAAAAAAATAAAAAAATCAAATTTTACGATCAGTTTAAGGATTTTATTACGATAGACCAATTATCAAAAATATTTTTTTTTATATTAAAAAAAAAGTTACATGGTGTTTATAATGTTTCTTTAGGACAAAAAATATATATTAAAGAAATTTTAGACTGGTTAAATGATAAAAATAAAAATAAAAAAAATTTTATTTATATAGATAAGAAAAAAAGTGTATTTAATAAACATTCATTCTCATTAAATAATTCAAAACTTTCTAAAAAAATCAATTACAAACCAAAGAAAATTGAATTAAAAAAATTCTGCTTAAGATTAAGTAGGATTATTCATTTGTCTTAATTATTTTTTTTCCGAAACTTATTAATATAAATACTAATAATTTTATCAAAATGATTAAATTCATTTTGCTTTTACCTGACTTACGCGTATCAAAAAATATGTCTTGGTCAAAAATTTTTAATGATTTGCTGGAGTTATAAATGAGGTCTGATAAAATTTTATATCCATTAGCAAATAATTTTTTTTTATTTTTTTTATAAATTTTTTTTTTAAATATAAAAAAACCACTTAATGGGTCCGAAGTTTTCTTGCCCAGAAAAAAACTAATAACATATATTATTATTACAGAGCTAATAAATCTAAAAAAACTGAGGCCAGAATTTTTTGTTTTAAGTAAATTTCTGCTACCAACCACAATATCTGCTTTTTTTAAAAAAAACTTTTTTGTTAAATGCTCAATAAATTTCGGTGGATGTTGTAAATCACCATCCATAACTAATATATTTTCATACTTAGATTTTTCAAAACCAAAAATACACGATTTAGATAAATCTCTGGTTGTTTCTTTTCTTATATGAAATTTTAAAAATCGGTTTTTTGATGATAAATTTTTAAGGATTATTTTTGTATTATCTATTGAGTCATCATCAATAAAAATCAGTTCAAAATTTTTGATCTTTAATTTTTTCTTTATATCTTTAATTCCTTTTGTAAGTTTAATAAGATTTTTTTCCTCATTTAAAATCGGAATTACAATCGAAATATTGTTTATTTTCATTGTTTTTTTAAAAATTACTTAAAAATCTTTTTAATAGTATATTAAGATAAGATAAAATGAAATTAATAGAATTATCATCAATAATTTTTATCTTATTAATTTCTTTTTTCGTTAATTTTTATTTTGGTCATCAAGGTTTAATGCCGTTAGATGATCTTCAGAATTTTAATTCGGGTCATAGAATTTTAAAAGGTGACTTTCCTTTTAAGGATTATTATTCAATAACCGGGCCAATTTTAGATATTTGGCAATCTATAATTTACAAAATTTTTGGTTCAAATTGGCAAAGTCTAATCATTCATGCTTCTTTATTAAATTGCGTTTATTCAATTTCTGTATTCATTTTTTTAAAAAAGTTAGATTTTAATACAATTGATTCTTTTTTTTATTCTATTTGCTCAGGGTTATTAATGTTTCCACCATCAGGTAACCCAACCGTTGAACATAATTCACTTGCCCTAAGTATTGTTTCTTTTTTTATTTTAATTATTGGTCTTAAAGAAAGTAAAAATTATTTGCTATTTGCTGGAGTTTTTCTTTTTTTGACATCCTTTTTCATAAAGCAAGTTCCTACTGCGTATTTTATCATTTTTTTCGTAATTATTTATTTTTCTAAAACTTTTTCTCCAATTAATAAAAAAAATTTTACCATTTTGATTTTATCATCTTTGTTCGCAATTTTTTTTTATATTTCATTTTTTTTAATAAATGATGTTTCTTTACAAAATATCATTGATCAGTATTTTATTTTTGCAACTAGTTTGGGCGAAAACAGATTTTCTAATTTAAGTTATAATTATTTTTATGATAAAACCTCGAAAATATTTTTTCTTTTATTCTTAATTATTCCCTCTTTATATAGTAGTTTTTTATCAAAAAAAGTTCACAACATCCTCATCATATTTGGATTATCTTTAATAATAATTATTTATGAAATACACTCTAATAATCAACCAATAACATTTGCATCAATTCCAATTTTCTGTGCTTTGTTTTATTACTTTCATTCAATCGAAAATAATGACTCAAAAATTTTAAATTATTTTTTTTTCATTATTATTACTTATTGTTTTTATCGAATTTTAAGATATGAAATTTTATATTTATATATTTATCTATTTACACTGTTAGTATTTTTCTTCAAAAAAAAAGTATCATTAAGATACTGCGTTCTAATTTATTTATTTATATCAACTTCATTCTACTTTGAGAAATATGTAAAAATAAGAGCATGGGATGATTTGAAAAAAAACGAAATTTCACAAAGTTTTAAAGCTGAAATAATAGATAATAAATTAAAATATCTCAAATGGAAAACAGTTTACTTTAAAGACTCTGAAGTTGAAAAAAAACTTATATTTGATACGTTAGAATACTTAAATAGCTTAGATACAAATACTAAATATATACTTATCACTGATTATCAAATTTATAATTTAATTCTTGATAAAAAAGATTTTTCACCTGTAAAATATTGGCACATCAATGCAACTTATCCATCAAAAAATCATAAATTAAGAAATGATTTTGAAGACTTTTTTAAAAGTAAAATTGTTGATAATAATGTAACACAAATAATTATAGACAATACAGCAGGCTTTAAAAATGAAGAAATTAAAGATTTTGAATGGCTTAATAAATGTTTAATTAGAAAGATAATACCTAATAATAAAAATTTGTATGTTTTTAACCTTAAGAGAAATTGTTTATCTTAATTATTAAGATAATTTTTTTTAAATAATCCATTTACTTAAATTTTTTTGATTTTGATGGATTATTAAAGGGAATGAGTTATCAAAATCTACTTTTTCATAAATTTGTTCTCTATCGTACAAATCTAAATTTTGATTAACTTTTTTCTCAATTTTTGTGATATCTGTAAATTTTGTATGATTGAATTCAGCATGTCCAAAAGACATAATTTTTTCTCTAATTTGATTAGGGCTCATAAGATAAGAAAAGTGCCATCCACCGTTGTTAATTATATTCCATTTAATATTAAAAAAATTTAAAAAAGTCTTTTTTTTAATTTTTTGATTTCTAAGCCATTGCGGTGTTTTTAAATGTTTTTTTTTACACCCTTTTGTACCGTGCCATATTGGAAAAGTTTTATTAATTAAATTTAATTTATATGAAAAGTTTTTTTGACAAAAAACAGTGTATCTTAATTTATCATTATATTTAAATTTCCTTAAGTTAGGTATCTCATCAATATCAGAAATCATTATAAAATCGTCGTCTTGTACTTCTTTTAAACCATTCGAAATATAATTTCTTTGAAAATTTTCTCTCCCCCAGTTTAATAAATTTGGAGGGAAATTTTCAATAAAAAGGTGAGTTATCCTATCTTTAAATTTATTAAAATTACTTAAATCCAAAAATTTTGTTTTTTCTTTTCCTTGATGTGTAAATCTTGCCTCAACAATAATAAATTTTTCAACAAATTTATTAAGATGATTTAGCCTTATATCTAAAATCAAATCTTCGTTGTTATAAATAAAGGAATCATAAATATTCATAATATTTTATTCTTTACTAATTTTAAGAACTCCAATAAATGCTTCTTGAGGAATTTCAACTCTGCCAAACTGTTTTGATCTAGCTTTTCCTTTTTTTTGTTTTTCTAATAATTTTCTTTTTCTATCTGTTGCCCCACCACCATGAATTTTAGTTAAAACATCTTTTTTGAAACCTTTAATAGTTTCACGTGCAATAATTTTTCCACCAATTGCTGCTTGGACTGGTATCATAAAATTATGTCTCGGTATCAAGTCTTTCAATTTTTCACAAACTTCTCTACCTGTCCGCTGAGCAAAATCTTTATGAATCATCATTGCAAGAGCATCTACTGGTTCGTTATTTACCAAAATTCCTAATTTCACTAAGTCACCCTCTCTATGTTCTATTATTTCATAATCAAAACTAGCATAACCACTCGTCATTGATTTGATTCTATCATTGAAATCAAATACTACTTCGTTTAAAGGAAGCTCATAACTTAAGACCGCTCTGTTGCCTGAGTATGTTAAATTTGTTTGGACTCCTCTTTTATCCTGACATAATTTAATAATAGGGCCTAAATATTGATCAGGTGTAATGATAGTTGCTCTAATCCATGGTTCTTCAATAATTTTTATTGATGTAGGATCTGGTAAACTTGATGGATTTTGTAAATCAATAATATCGCCATTGTTTAAGTTTACTTTGTAGACTACTCCTGGTGTAGTAGTAAGTAAATTCACATCAAATTCTCTCTCTAGTCTCTCAGTTATTATCTCAAGATGTAGTAATCCTAAAAACCCACATCTAAAACCTAATCCTAGCGCTGAGGATGACTCAGCCTCAAAAGAAAAACTTGCATCATTTAATTGTAATTTTGCCAATCCGTCTTTTAATTTTTGGTACTCAGAACTATCAACTGGAAATAATCCACAAAATACCACAGGCTTACTTGGTTTAAAACCAGGCAATGGATCTACCTTTGCTTCGGATGCATCACAAATTGTATCTCCTACTTTTGTCTCAGATAAAACTTTTATTCCTGTTGTTATAAAACCAATTTCACCAGCATTTAACTCATTAATATCTTTTGGTTTTGGTGTAAAAACTCCAACTTTTTCGACTATATAATCTTGGTCAGTTGAAAGCATTTTAATTTTCATATTTTTAATTATTTTACCATTTATAACTCTTACTAAAATAACCACACCCAGGTAGGTATCATACCAACTATCAACCAATAAGCATTTAAGATTTTCATTTGAGTTTCCTTTAGGGCCTGGTAATTGATTTATTATCTGCTCCAATATCTCATCAATACCTTCGCCAGTTTTTCCTGAACAAGGAACTGCATTTTCAGTATCTATACCAATTACATCTTCAATTTGTTTATTTGTCCTATCTAAATCAGAGGCTGGTAGATCAATTTTATTTAAAACTGGAATAATCTCGTGATTAATTTCTAAAGCCTGGTAGACATTAGCTAATGTTTGAGCTTCTACACCTTGAGTACTATCTACAATTAAAATAGAGCCCTCACATGCATAGAGAGATCTACTTACTTCATAGCTAAAATCCACATGACCTGGCGTATCTATTATATTCAATATATATTGTTTTCCATTTTTAGATTTATAATTTAATTTTACAGTTTGAGCTTTTATTGTTATTCCTCTCTCCCTTTCTATGTCCATTGAGTCCAAAACTTGTGCCTTCATTTCTCTTTCTGTTAAACCTCCACATTTATGAATTATTCTATCAGCAATTGTTGATTTCCCGTGATCAATGTGCGCAATAATTGCAAAATTTCTTATGTTATCAATAGTGCTCATTAAATTTTAAGATCGTATTTTAGCACCAGTTTTGTTTTCGACTGTTTTAATAATTAATTTATTGATATTTTCTAAATCGACATCATTCAGCGTTTTTTCATTAGATTGTATTGTGACATTAATTGCTATAGATTTTTTATCTTTTGGTATGTTGTCACCCACGTAAACATCAAAAATTCTTATATTTGAAATCAAGTTTTTATTAATACTTGATATTGTTTTTATTAAATCTTGTGAACTTAAATTCTTATCAATTATGAATGCAAAATCCCTCTCTGATTTTTGATAATCTGAAGCTATAAATTTTTTTTTCTGATTATTTAAAGTCTTTTTTGGTAACTTTAAATTATCTACAAAAATTTCAAATCCTAGTAAGGATTCTGTTTTAATATCTATCTTTTTCAAAATACCAGGATGTATTTCACCAAAAAAGGCTGCTACCTCTTTTTTTTCTTCATTCAAAAATAGCCTACCAGATTTTCCCGGGTGATAATAATCGGGCACTTCATTATCAATATAAAATTTTTCTGAATTATATCCTGCTTCAACTAAAGTTTGTACTACGTCTTTCTTAATGTCAAAAACGTCAAGAATTCTCTCCTGATCAATCCAAGAAAGTCTAGATTTTTTACCTGATGCAAGACCACATAAAACTGTATTTTGTTCACCTGGATTAGAACCTACAAAAATAGGGCCAATTTCAAATATCGATAAATCTTTAAAACCTCTGTCTAAATTTTTATTTAAATACATAATTAAATTTGAAAATATTGAATTTCTTAAGACACCCAATTCAGAACTTATAGGATTTACGATTCTTATTTCTTTATTTGAACCCTTAAAGTGATCGTTATAATTTGAGTCTGTAAAAGACCATGTAATTGCCTCGAGATAACCTTTTGATGCAATTGATCTTTGTAAAAAATGAAATAATTTTTGAGGTTGAGTTAAAGTAGATTTTGTTCTTTCTTTTATCGGATTTATCGTTTTTATTTTTTCATATCCACTTATTCTTATCAGCTCTTCAACCACATCTACTTCTTGTGTGATATCAGGTCTCCATGATGGAATTGTTAATTGAAAATTATTTCTATTTTTTTTGACCTTAAACCCAAGTTCAACTAAGATTTTTATCATCTCTGTTGTAGAAATTTTGACACCAGATATTTTTTCAAACAAATTAATATCAAATTTAATTGTATCCTTTTTATAAGTTTCATTTTTTTGAATATCAATCTTGCTTGTCTCTCCACCACAAATTTTTTTAATTAGTGAAGCTGCTTTATTTAATCCTTCTTCTATAGATAATGGATCGATTCCTCTCTCAAATCTAAATTTTGCATCTGTATCAAGACTCAATTTTTTTGCAGTATTTCTTATAGATCTAGGGTCAAAATAGGCCGACTCAAGTAATATATTTTTTGTGTTAAATTCTGTTCCTGATCTTGTGCCCCCAATAATTCCACCAAGACCTAGTACACCTTTATGGTCGCTTATTACACACATACCACTTTCTAATTTATAGTTTTTATTATCTAGAGCTTTAAATTCCTCTCCAGACTTAGAGTTTCTAACAATTATACCTTTAGCAATTTTATCAGCATCATATGCGTGCATTGGACGATTTATATCAAGCATAACAAAATTTGTTACATCAACTATTGCGGAAATTGGTTTTTGACCAACAGAAATTAGTTTATCTTTTAGCCATTGAGGGCTTTCAGTATTTTTTACGTTTGTAATTAGACAACTTCCAAAAGCAGTACATCCCTGATTTTTTTCTCTATTGATTTTTATTTTAAGAGTTTGCTTTTTTTTTGATTTTAATTTTTTTTTTTTTAAATTCACTAATTTTCCAAAACCTGATGCAGCAAGATCTCTGGCTATTCCTCTTACACCGAGACAATCTGGTCTATTTGGTGTTATTGATAAATCAATAAGGTTTGATTTTGATTTTAAAAAATAACTCTTACCAATACTTTTTTCATATTTTTCTGATAGTTCAGTTATCCCATCACTTTCATCTGACAAATTTAATTCAGATTCAGAACAAAGCATTCCATATGAAGTAACACCTCTAATTTTAGCTTCCACTAATTTTGTTTTAGTTTTAGGAATGATTGCACCTGGAGGTGCATATATTGTTATTAATCCCACTTTTGCATTAGCAGCACCACACACAACCTTTATAAGTTTTTTTTGTCCCACATTTACATCACAAATCTTGAGTCGATCGGCATTAGGATGTTTTTGAGTTTTAATAATTTTTGCTACTTTAAATAGGTCATTTTCAGTAGATGGACTCTCTACACTTTCTACCTCTAGTCCTATATTAGTTAATTGGTCTAAAAGATTTTTTTCTTTCAAATTTGTCTTTAAATGATCTTTTAGCCAGTCAAATGTGATTTTCATCTACTTAAGCCTCTATAGTTCGTTGGTACATCTAAAGGATCAAATCCAAAGTGATTTAACCATCTGTAATCACAATCAAAGAAAGCTCTTAAATCATTGATCCCATATTTTAACATAGCAAGTCTATCTATCCCAATACCAAATGCGTATCCTTGAAACTTTTTTGGGTCAACTTTTACATTCTTTAAAACATTTGGATGAACCATTCCACATCCCAAAATTTCAAGCCATTGGTTACCTTCACCTATAACTATTTTTCCATCTTTCATTTCATATCCTATATCAACTTCTGCAGATGGCTCTGTAAAAGGAAAATGACTTGGTCTAAACCTCATTTTAATTTTATCTACTTCAAAAAACTCTTTTATAAAATAATTTAAACATCCTTTTAAATGACCCATATTTATATTTTTATCTATATGGAGACCTTCAACTTGATGGAACATTGGGGCGTGTGTTTGATCGCTATCCGATCTATATGTTCTTCCAGGTGCAATAATCTTAAAGGGCGGTTTATCTTTTAGCATAGTTCTGATTTGAACTGGAGAGGTGTGAGTGCGTAAAAGTTTTTGTTTTTTTTCATCTAAATAAAAAGTATCATGCATATCTCTTGCTGGATGGTTATCAGGAGTATTTAAAGCTGTGAAATTATTATATTCATTTTCAACATCTGGACCCTCTTCAACACTAAAGCCTATCTCTGAAAAAATGGATGATATCTCATCAATTGTTTGTGACACAGGATGAATTTTTCCTCTTACAAATGATCTTTCAGGTAAAGTTATATCAATTTTTTCTTTATCTAATTTTTGATTTATTTCTGCATTTTGTATTTGATTTATCTTTGAATTAATTAATTCTTGCAATTCATCTTTGACAACATTCAATTCAGATGCAAATTTTTTTCTCTCTGTCTCATCGATCGATCCAATTTTTTTAAATTGTAATGAAATTAGACCATTTTTTCCAAATAGATCTGATTTGATTTGGTTTATCTCTGATAAATCTAATTTCTCAGTTAGTTTCAAGAGAAATTCCTCTTTTAATTTTTTTAGATCAGACATTTTTACAGATTATTTCTTCAGTGAAATAAAACAATAGTGAAGATTAATTTAAAGCAGATTGAGCTTTTTGTACTATAGTTTTAAAGGCTTCTGGACTATCATAAGCAATTTCAGCTAGAATTTTACGATCTATTTTAATCCCACACTTATTCAAGCCATTAATAAACCTAGAATAAGTTAATCCCTCTGCTCTTACACCTGCATTTATTCTCTGAATCCATAATGATTTAAAATCTCTTTTTTTATTTCTTCGATCTCTGTAAGCATATTGCATAGCTTTTTCCATAGCTTGTTTTGCAACTCTTATAGTATTTTTTCTTCTTCCCCATTGGCCTTTAACTGCCTTTAAAACTTTTTTATGTTTAGCTCTACTTACTACGCCTCTTTTAGTTCTTGCCATTTTAACCCCTTAAACTGTAGGGCATGTACGACTTAACAATTTTTCCATCTTGTTTGGACATCGTAGTAGTGCCTCTTAATTTTCTGATTTGAGAATTAGTTCTTTTAATCATACCATGTCTTTTGCCAGCTTGAGCCATTATCACTTTACCTCTTGCTGATATTTTAAATCTTTTTTTTGCTGAGCTTTTTGTTTTAAGTTTTGGCATAATTCTGCGAGTTTATACAAAGAATGATATAAATTTACAACCTCAATTAAAGCCTATAAAGGCTGAATTACCATAATCATTTGTTTTCCATCAAATTTTGGATGTAATTCTACTTTTCCTATATCTTTCATGTCTTCTTTAATCTTAGTCATTAATTCATTACCCAAATGAGAATGTTGAAGTTCTCGACCCTTAAATCTAATTGTAAATTTTACCTTATCTCCTTTTGCAATAAATTTTTTTGCGTTTTTAACCTTAAATTCATAATCATGTGTCTCAGTTACAGGTCGCATTTTTATTTCTTTTAAAGAGACAATTTTTTGTTTTTTTTTTAGCTAGGTTTGCTTTTTTTTGAGCATCGTATTTATACTTTCCCATATCCATAATCTTGCAAACAGGAGGATTGGCATTGGGTGCTATCTCTATTAAATCAAGACCTTGATTTTTAGCCATAGAAATTGCTTCATTCGTATTTAAAATTCCTAAATTTTCTCCATCACTTCCTATAACTTGAATTTCTGGAGAAGAAATTCTATTATTTGATCTTGGGCCTCGATCTTTTGTTCTTCTTTGGAAATAATTTTGTTTAAAATCTGCCACTTAGTTTGAAGATGTTTTATTTAAAGCAGAATATTTTTTTAAGAATAAATTTAGTTCCATATTTTCTTGTTTTGTTGAGTCCAACCTTCTAATGGTTACAGAGTTAGTGTCAACTTCTTTTTTACCACAAATTAATAAAACAGGGACTTTTGCTAGTGAATGTTCCCTAATTTTATAATTCAAATTGTGGTTTTTTAAATCAACTAATGAACTCATTCCATTTTTTTTAATTTTTTCTGATACTTTTTTAGCATAATCTTCAAAATCTTCTGAGATTGGAATAACAACTGTTTGTAACGGCGAAATCCAAAATGGAAACTTTCCTGCGTAATTCTCAATTAAAATTCCAATAAATCTTTCAAGTGAACCAAACAATGCTCTATGTAACATCACGGGAATTTTTTTTGTTCCATCTTTATCAACATAAGATGCATCTAATCTACCAGGTAAGTTTAAATCAACCTGTATTGTTCCACACTGCCAATCCCTACCAATTGCATCCCTTAAAACAAATTCTATTTTAGGACCATAAAATGCTCCTTCGCCCTTATTTATAGTATATTCCAATTTAGAGGCCTTAACTGCCTCCAACAACGATGCTTCAGCTCTATCCCAAACTTTATCATCACCAACACGCACCTCTGGTCGATCAGCATATTTTAGTACGACATTTTCAAAACCCAAATCTTTATAAATATCTAAAATTAAATTTGTCACATTTAAACATTCGCTAGTAATTTGATCCTCTGAACAAAATATATGTGCATCATCCTGCGTAAATGCTCTTACCCTTAATAATCCATGAAGAGCGCCCGATGGCTCATAACGATGAACTTTTCCAAATTCTGTTATTCTTAATGGTAAATCTCTATAACTTTTTAAACCTTGGTTAAAAACTTGAATATGTCCTGGACAATTCATAGGCTTTATTGCAAATATTTTTTCATCTGGAGTTTCTGAAGTATACATGTTTTCTCCGTATTTTTCCCAATGACCAGATTTCTCCCATAGTAATCTATCCAATACTTCGGGTGTATTTACTTCTTTATAACCCGCAGCATCTTGTCGTGCTCTCATATAATTAATTAATTTTTGAAATAAAGCCCAACCCTTTTCATGCCAAAAAACAGAGCCTGGGCTCTCTTCTCGAAAATGAAATAAATCCATTTCTTTTCCTAATTTCCTATGATCTCTCTTTTCTGCTTCCTCAATTCTTTTTAAATAATCATCTAAATCTTTTTGAGATGCCCAGCCAGTTCCATAAATTCTTTG
>CACGKR010000014.1 GCA_902573705.1 uncultured Pelagibacteraceae bacterium | reverse complement strand
TAAGTATTCTGCAGTAATTCCTTTTAAAGTAATGCATGATGCTACTTCATCTGAAATACCATCAGGCACAGAAACTAATTTTTCTTCAGGCATAACTTGTTTTTCTGAGTAGGCACCAATAGGCATTGATGCATGTGTAACTCTATCACCAACTTTAAATAAACTTACTTCTGAACCAACTTCTTCAATTTGTCCACAAGCCTCAAGACCAATACCACTAGGAAGTGGAATAGGATAAAGCCCAGTTCGATGATAGATATCAATAAAGTTTAATCCAATAGAATTATTTTTTATTAAAACTTCTTTTGGACCAGGTTTTCCAACCTTTATATCTTGAATTTTAAGAACTTCAGGTCCACCAAATTTTTCTATTTTTATCGATTTCATTATTTATTTTACAAAGGTACCATTATGGTAATCTTGAACAGCTTGCAAGATTTCAGCTTTGGTATTCATTACAAATGGGCCACCTCTAGCAATTTCCTCATTAATAGGTTTTCCTGAAATAACTAAGAATTTTGCACTAGTTTGGGCTGTGACTTTTAAAGCTTCACCTTTTGACAGTAAGATTAAAGTACTATCTTTTACTTTATCATGTTTTTTTTCACCAATTTTTATTTCGCCATTAATTAAGTAGATAAATGTATTATGAGTAGAGGGTAGAATATAATTAAATTCTTTTTCTTTTTTCAGCTCAACATCAAAATAAGTAGGATCAACATTATGTTCTTTAACAGGACCTTCAGCTTTTTCAAATTTACCAGCTATAACCTTAACCTGTTTATCATCATCTTTATGAATACTCATTTTATCTGCATCAATATAAATGTATTCTGGTTTACTCATTTTTAATTTAGCTGGCATATTTATCCATAATTGAAATCCGTGAAGTTTCCCTTCTTTCATCGCAGGCATTTCAGAGTGAATTATTCCACTTCCAGTTTTCATCCATTGCACATCACCAGCAGTCATTCTTCCTTCGCCTCCAGTACTGTCTTTATGTTCAAAGTCACCTGCAAGCATATAAGTAACTGTTTCAATACCTCTATGTGGATGAGGGGGGAAGCCGGCAATATAATCTTCACTATTTTCAGAACCAAATTCGTCTAACATTAAAAAAGGATCAAAATAATTAGGTTCAACACCAATACTTCTTTTTAATTTAACTCCTGCTCCATCAGATGCTGGAATTGGGTCAATAATTTTATCTACTTCAATTGTCATGTTTTATTAGAGTAATTGTTAAATTTGAATTTTCAATGTTACTTTTTGTTATGTGAACCGTCACAAAATGGTTGATTGTTAGTCTGTTTACAAGCACAAAAAAACATTTTTTTGGTTAATTCAGCTTTATATACCACAGGATTAAATTCTGTTTCTTTGTGTGAGCCATCACAGAATGGTTGTTTAGAGCTCTTACCACAACTGCACCAATAATAAGACTTTCCTTGTTCAACATCTATTGCAATTGCTCCTTCTCCCGCTCTTTGTCCTTTAATCATGTTCCCCCTTAAATTAATTTTGTTAATTCACTTAAATTTTTAATTTCATGTTGAGGCTTATAATCCAATTTGTCAAAAATACTATTATTCCTATTTACCCAAATCGAGTTAAAGCCATAATTTCCCCCACCCGAAACATCCCATGTATTTGCACTCAAGAAAGCAACTTCATCTTTTTCAATTTTATATTTTCTAATAGGTAAGTCGTATACTTTTGAGTCTGGTTTATAAATTCCTACTTCCTCTATAGAAAATAAATCATCAAATAAATCATCTAAATCATTACTCTTAACCAATTCATTTAATAGAGATGGAGTCCCGTTTGAAAGTATAGCTAATTTAAAATTTTTTCCTTTTAATGTTTTTAGAGTTTCTGGAACTTCTTTAAATGTAGAGAGAACTTTATATAAATTTAACAATTCATTTTTCATTGAAGGATCAATATTAAAAGCTTTTATTGATTTATCTAAACTGTCTTCTGTAATTTGCCAAAAGTCTTTGTGTCTTTTCATTAAGCTTCTTAACCAAGTATACTCTAATTGAGTAGTTCTCCAATGATTTGCAAAACCCTCCCACTTATCTCCAACTTTGTCTTTACATTTCTCAGCAGCTGAATTGACATCAAACAATGTTCCGTAGGCATCAAAAATTATTGCTTTAATATTTTTCATAAACTAACTTAACATAAATGAGCATTATTAGATTATTTTTTTCAGCAAATTTATCTACTGACATGATTGACAAATTAGACAAGTCTCAATCTCATTATTTAGCTAAAGTGATGAGAATAAAAGAAAATGAGGTTTTTTCTTTATTTAATAAAAATGGAGAATGGGAAGCAAAAGTTTTACAAATATCAAAAAATATTGTTGAATTTAAAACAACTAAACAATTAAGACAAAAAGAAAATTTTAAAGAATTATGGTTAGCTTTTTCTCCTATTAAATCAAATTTTCAAAACTTTATGATTCAAAAAGCAACAGAGTTAGGTGTTACAAGATTTATACCAATTATTTTCGACCGGACAGTGGTTAGAAAAATAAATAAAGAACGCCTAGAAAAAATTGTAATTGAAGCAAGTGAACAATCAAACCGGATTAATGTTCCCATAGTTGAGGAGTCTCAAAACTTGAATAATTTTTTAAAAACTACCTCTATAGATTTAATTTTTACAGACTTAAATTCCAGTAATAATAAAATTGATAAATCTAAGCTTACAAATAAACCAGTTTGCATTATTGTAGGTCCAGAGGGTGATTTTTCAGAAACTGAAAGAGAGAAGATTCTTTCTTTTAAAGGTGTTCAGCCAATAAAAATTAATGAAAATATTTTAAGGTCGGAAACAGCGGTCATATCTGCAATTTCGATCATAAATTATGTGATTAATTGATAAATTGTCGCGAAAACTAAAGTGTAATTTTTATAAAAGAGCTTTATATAGCTAGGTAAATGAAAAAAATTTTATTAATAATTTCAAGCATCTTTATTTCAGGAAATACATTTGCTGATCAACCTAAAGACTGGCAATTAGGTTTTCAAAATCCTGCATCAGATGGAATGAGGGACATTGTCAATTTTCATAACAATCTTTTACTTCCAATTATAATTGCAATTAGTGTTTTTGTTTTATTTTTGATGTTATATGCATGTGTAAGATTTAGAGCTTCAGCAAATCCAAACCCTTCAAAAAGAACTCACAACGTTACTGTAGAAATTCTTTGGACTTTAATTCCATGTTTAATTTTAATAGTAATGGCAGTTCCATCATTTAAGATTTTATATAAACAAGATACAATTCCAAAAGCTGATTTAACTATTAAAGCTGTTGGATATCAGTGGTATTGGGGATACGAATATCCTGATGAAAATATAATATTCGACTCATATATGATTGAAGAAAAAGATCTGAGATCAGACCAACCTAGACTACTTTCAGTAGATAATGAAGTTGTTGTTCCAGTAAATAAAGTTGTAAAAGTTTTAATCACAGCGAATGATGTTCTTCACGCATGGGCATTACCAGCATTTGGTGTTAAAAGAGATGCAGTACCCGGCAGAATTAACGAGACATGGTTTAAAGCAGAAAAAGAAGGAACTTACTACGGCCAGTGTTCTGAACTATGTGGAATTAAACATGCTTTTATGCCAATTACTGTTAAGGTAGTAAGTGATGAAGAATACCAAGAATGGTTATCAGAAGCACGAGTAAAATTTGCAAAAGAAGAAATTGGAAATGATAAATTAAAAATAGCGAGTAAATAAATATGTATACACAAACAGCATCACATGACGATCATCATACTCCAACAGGTTGGAAACGTTGGGCTTATTCAACTAATCACAAAGACATAGGTACAATGTATCTAATCTTTGCAATTGTTGCAGGGGTAATTGGAACGGCATTTTCAGTTTTAATGAGAATGGAATTGATGCATCCTGGTGATGGCATCTTAGGTGGAAATTATCATTTATACAATGTGTTAGTAACTGGTCATGGTTTAATCATGATTTTCTTTATGGTGATGCCAGCAATGATAGGTGGCTTTGGTAATTGGTTTGTCCCAATTATGATTGGTGCACCCGATATGGCATTTCCAAGAATGAACAATATTTCTTTTTGGTTGTTACCAGTTTCGTTAACATTATTAATTTTATCAATTTTTGTTGATGGACCTCCAGGTCAAACAGGTGTGGGTGGTGGATGGACTATTTATCCTCCATTGTCATCTAAAGCAGGTCAACCAGGCCCAGCAATGGATTTAGCAATTTTAAGTTTGCACTTAGCAGGAGCTTCTTCAATTCTAGGTGCTGTGAATTTTATCACTACGATTTTAAATATGAGAACACCAGGCATGACATTACATAAAATGCCACTATTTGCTTGGTCAATTTTAGTAACTGCGTTTTTATTGTTGTTATCTTTACCAGTATTAGCTGGAGCAATTACTATGTTGTTAACTGATAGAAATTTTGGAACTGCATTTTTTGAAGCTCAAACAGGAGGTGACCCAGTTTTATTCCAACATTTATTTTGGTTCTTTGGTCATCCAGAAGTTTATATTTTAATTCTACCAGGCTTTGGAATGATTAGCCATATTGTTTCAACATTTTCTAGAAAACCAGTTTTTGGTTATTTAGGTATGGCATATGCAATGGTAGCAATTGGAATTGTAGGATTTGTTGTATGGGCTCACCATATGTATACAGTAGGTTTAAGTACAGATACAAAAGCTTATTTCCTTGCCGCAACTATGATTATAGCTGTTCCAACAGGTATTAAGATTTTTTCATGGATTGCAACGATGTGGGGTGGATCAATATCATTTAAGACACCTATGATGTGGGCACTTGGATTTATATTTATGTTCACAGTTGGTGGAGTAACAGGTGTAGTATTGGCAAACGCAGGTGTAGACACTGCAATGCATGATACTTATTATGTGGTAGCACATTTTCATTATGTTTTATCTTTAGGTGCAGTTTTTGCAATATTTGCAGGTTTTTATTATTGGTTTTCAAAAATGTCTGGCTATGAATATTCTGAGTGGTTAGGACATCTACATTTTTGGTTAACATTTGTAGGGGTGAATTTAATTTTCTTTCCTCAACATTTCCTTGGATTAGCTGGAATGCCTAGAAGATATGCGGATTATCCTGATGCTTTTGCTGGATGGAATTATATATCTTCAGTAGGTTCTTATGTTGCGGTAGCAGGTTTGGCAGTATTTTTTGTAAATCTAATTTATTCATTTGCAAAGAAAAAAGCTGCTGCCCAAAACCCTTGGGGAGTAGGAGCTACTACTTTAGAATGGACTGTACCATCTCCACCAAATTTTCATACATTTGATGAATTGCCAAAATTTGAGGATGATCAGGAAGCACAAAAATCACATAGCTAATAGTATAGCTAAGAAAATTAATGAATAACTCAAAGGCAAAAAAAAGAAATTTAAGTCAGGAAGATTTATTTAATTTCTCTGAATTATTTAAATTAATGAAGCCAAGAGTAATGTCGTTGGTAATTTTTACTTGTGCTGTTGGTTTATTAACATCACCAAATCTCGTTTCAACTAAAGATGCTATAATTGGTATTTTATTAGTTTCCTTAGGCGCAGGAGCGGCTGGGGCATTGAACATGTGGTATGAGTCAGACCTAGATGCTTTAATGTCAAGAACTTGTCTAAGACCAATACCAACTGGAAAGGTTAATAGAAATCAAGCGCTTATTTTAGGTGTTACTTTATCTATAATTTCTGTTGTAGCTCTAGATTATTTTACAAACAGAATCTCAGCGGGAATATTACTTTTAACAATATTATTTTATGTTTTTGTTTATACAATTTGGCTAAAAAGAAGAACACCTCAAAATATTGTAATAGGTGGAGCAGCTGGAGCCTTCCCACCAGTCATTGGATGGACTATTGCAACAGGTTCTTTGTCAATTGAACCATTAACTTTTTTCTTGATAATCTTTTTTTGGACTCCATCTCATTTTTGGGCTTTAAGTTTATATAAATCTGATGATTATAAAAAAGCTAATATACCGATGCTTCCATTGACAAACGGAGTTGAAAGTACAAAAATTAATATTTTTATTTATTCTTTATTAATGCTTCCTGTAATTATTTTCCCTTATTTTATAGACTTTGTAGGATTAGCGTTCTTAATACCCTCAATATTATTAACTCTTTATTATAATTTTTTATGCTATGAACTTTATAATTTTAAGAAAAATAAATTTAATCCTAAAAAAGCAAAAGCAATATTTGGATATTCTATTTTATATTTATTTTTGGTTTTTGTTCTTTTTCTGATAGATAAGATTATATGATAACTCCAGATAAAAAAACTAAAAGAAAAAATATTTTAACAGCTTTAGGAATTATTGCTTTTATGATTTTTCTTTTCTTTTTTACATTGTATAACACTGGTGTATTTGATAGGGCGATATGATACAAAAAAAAAACTTAACACCTTTAGTATTAGCAGGAATTTTTGTTTTAATGCTAGGATTATCTTATGCGGCAGTACCATTGTATGATTTATTTTGTAGGGTAACAGGGTTTGGTGGAACTACCCAAGTATCTAACAATGCTCCTAAAATTGTATTAAATAAAATTGTTAGTGTCAGATTTGATACTAATGTTAATAATTTACCTTGGGATTTTAAGGCTAAATCCAATGTTATTGATGTGAAAGTTGGTCAGGTTAACAAAATAGAATTTGAAGTAGAAAATTACGGTAACGAGCCCACAGCAGGAGTAGCAACCTTTAATGTTTCACCGTCTAGTTTTGGAAAGTATTATAGTAAATTAGGCTGTTTTTGTTTTGAGAAACAAGAATTAAAAGCTGGAGAAAAAGCAACATACATAATGACTTTTTATTTAGATCCTGAAATGGTTAATGATCCAACAACAAAGAATTTACAAGACGTAACTATGTCATATACTTTTTTCTCGACAGATTACTATAAACAATCATAATTCAAAAAATGTCAGCTGAAAAAAAACATGATTATCACTTAGTAGACCCAAGTCCTTGGCCTATTTACGTTTCATTTTCATGTTTAGTACTGGCTTTAGGATCTGTTTATTACCTTCATACAGATGTTTCATGGGGAATGTATCTTGGTTTTGCTCTTTTAATATATGGAGCCTACATGTGGTTTAGAGACGTTGTTATTGAAGCCGAACACCAAGGTCATCATACACCTGTAGTTCAAATTCATCACAGATATGGAATGACACTGTTTATTGCATCTGAAGTTATGTTCTTTGTTGCATGGTTTTGGGCATATTTTGATGTAAGTTTATTTCCAAATGAATTTGTCGGAAATGTTTGGCCACCAAAGGATATTGAAACTTTTGATCCTTGGGATATTCCATTAATTAATACATTAATTTTACTATTATCAGGTACGACAGTTACATGGTCTCATCATGCCCTTCTAGAAGATGATAGAAAAAGTTTTATCCAGGGTTTATGGTTGACTGTTATTTTAGGGTTTTGTTTTACTCTTCTTCAAATTTATGAGTATCAGCATGCATCATTTTCTTTTGCAGATCATATTTATGGGTCAGTATTTTATATGGCAACAGGATTTCATGGTTTCCATGTTCTTGTCGGAACTATATTTTTAGCCGTATGTTTATTTAGAGGTAAAAGAGGGCATTTTAATAAAGATCACCATTTTGGATTTGAAGCGGCAGCATGGTATTGGCATTTTGTTGATGTAGTATGGTTATTTTTGTTTGCTGCTATCTATATTTGGGGAAGTTAATTTAAATTTTTTGAAACATAAGTTTTTATTTTCAGTATTTATAATTTTTTTTATTTTAGTTTTTGTTGCCCTAGGTTCATGGCAAATTGTTCGTTTAAATTGGAAGAACAATTTAATATTAGAAATTGAAAATTCTTTAAAAAATCCACCTGTTGAATTAACAAACTCTAACGTAGAAAATTATCTAAAAATTAAAACATCAGGATCAATAGATTTAGAGAAACAAATTTATTTATACAATCTAAATGATACAGGAACACCAGGTTTTGAAGTTATAAATCCAATTTTAATTAATGATACTAATTATTTGATTAATAGAGGCTGGATACCTTTTGAAAAAAAAAACTCTCAAGAGATTAATGTATTTGATGAAAATGATATAATTGGAACTTTAAAATTACAAGGAAGAAAGAATATTTTTAAACCAGATAATGATTTGGAAGAAAATTATTGGTTTAGTTTAAATAGAGAGGACATATTAAAATTTACAGGAAAAGAATTCTCTAAATATATAATTTATTTAAATGGAAATTATCAAAGTCCTAAACCAAAAAAAATTACTGCCAATATTTCTAATAATCATCAAAAATATGCTCTTACTTGGTTTTCATTAGCGATTTCAATTCTTTTGTTATATTTATATTTTAGAAAAAAGAATTATTAAATGAATTATATTAGTACAAGAAATAATCAGAAAAATTTTACTTTTAAAGATGTTTTCCTTAAAGGTTTGGCAGATGATGGAGGTCTTTTTGTTCCAAAATCAATTAAACAATTTAAAAAAGAGGAATTAAATAATCTAAAAAACCTCAGTTACAATGATTTAGCTTCTGAAATAATTTATCCGTTCATAGGAGATTTTATGTCTAAAGATGACCTAATCTCAATGATTTCAAAATCGTACTCAAATTTCAGATCTAATGAAGTTGTAAAAATCTCTGATCTAGGAGATCTAAAAGTTTTAGAACTATTTCATGGTCCAACACTTGCTTTTAAAGATATCGCTATGCAACTAATAGGTAATTTTTATCAATATCATTTAGGACGTGATCAAAAAAAAATTAATATAATAGTAGCAACTTCAGGTGACACTGGAGCTGCTGCGATAGATGCTTTAAAAGGAAAAAAGAATTTAAATGTTTTTGTATTGCACCCAAATAATAAAATTTCACCAGTACAAAGAAGACTAATGACAATACACGAGGAGAGTAATGTATTTAATATTGCAGTTGAGGGTAATTTTGATGATTGTCAAAATTTAGTAAAAGCAATGTTCAACGACGAAAAATTTTCTAAAACAATTAATATGTCGGGTGTAAATTCAATTAATTGGGCAAGAATTATTGCTCAATCGGTGTATTATTTTTACGCTTATTTCAAAGTTGGGAATGGTCAACCTTTATCTTTTTCTGTTCCAACAGGTAACTTTGGAGATATTTATGCTGGTTACTTAGCAAAAAAACTAGGTCTTCCAATTGATAAACTAATTGTGGCTACAAATAGAAATGACATACTTCACAGAGCAATATCGGGTGGCGACTATACTCAAAAAAAAGTGGAGGAAACAAATACTCCAAGCATGGATATACAAATAGCAAGTAATTTCGAAAGGCTTCTATATGACATAAAAGATAGTAACTCCGAAGTTACAAAAGATGTAATGATTAAAATAAGAAATAATACTTATAAAATTGGTAAAAGTGATTTAGATAAAATTAAAAAGAATTTTATATCTGAGATGCTTGATGAAAACGAGACTTTAGAAATGATAAAGACAATCAATGATGAGCATCAGATGGTAGTTGATCCACATACTGCTGTGGGTATTGGTGCTGTGAGAAAATTAGGATTGGAAAAAAATTGTATTGTATTATCAACTGCGCACCCCTGCAAATTTCCAAAAGCTATAGAAGATGCAATATCAAAAACTGAAAATTTACCAGATAGTCTTAAATATGTTAATGACAGAAAAGAAAAATTTGAACTTCTTTCAAATGATATTGAAAAAGTTAAAAAATATGTAATGAATTCAATATGAAACTTAAAATAAAAGATCAAATACCAGATACAGATATTTTTCAACTTGTTGATGGAGAACCGCAAAAAAGTAAATTAAGAGAAATCACAGGTGATGGAAAAAATGTTTTGTTTGGTTTGCCAGGGGCATTTACATCGACTTGTTCAAAACTTCACTTACCGGGTTTTGTTGCAAATGCAGATAAAATCAAAGCCAAAGGAATAGAGAACATATTTTGTTTATCGGTAAACGACCCTTATGTAATGAATGGTTGGGGAGAGATTAATAATATCGGAAATAGCATAAAAATGTTATCCGATCCATATTTGTTGTTCACGAAAGCAATTGGTGCAGAAGTTGATCGGAATGCAAAAGGAATGGGAATTAGATCAAATCGTTATTTAATGGTTATTGAAAACTTCACAATTATTAATATTCATGTTGAAAAAGAAACTAAGGAATGTGGCTTAACTTCAGCAGAGAATTTATTAAATAATTTTATATAGGTAGGGTAGTTCTGTTGCCAGGTACTCTAATTATAAGTTTGCGGCATTTCTAGCAAGTAAATCTACTTCATTATTTAATTTGTCAGTTGAATGTGCTTTTACCCAATTCCAACTTACTTCAAATTCATTATTTAGTAGATCTAATTCTGTCCAAAGTTCTTTATTACTCACCTCTTTTTTGTTTGCAGTTTTCCATCCATTTTTTTTCCAATTATGTATCCATTCTGTTATTCCAGATTTTACATATTTAGAGTCTGTAAAAATTTCAACTTTGCTTCCTTTTGGAATTTTTTTAAGAGCTTGTATAGGTGCTAATAATTCCATTTGATTATTTGTGGTATCTTTTTCACTTCCTTTTATTTCAGTTTTTTCTCCATCATTTAATATAATTGCTGCCCAACCACCTTTACCTGGATTACCAATGCATGAACCGTCAGTGTATATCTTAATCATTACTTTAAATAATCTTTATAAGTCTTTAAATTATTGTGTATAAGGAGTTTTTGATAATATTCTCTTGGATCTTTTATTTTAATTAGTGCTGTACTAGGTGTGTTTGTATAGTCATAAAGTCTAGTTAGAAAATATCTCATTGCTGCACCACGACATAAGATATTTAATGACTTTTTTTCTTTAATTGAAATTTTTTTAATACTCTCATAACCCTTTATTAAATTTTTCACCTTCTTTTTATTTATGTAAAATTTTGATTTTTTTTCGTCAAAACATAGAGCATTAACACAAATGGCAATCTCATACATAAAGTAATCATTTGCAGCAAAGTAAAAATCGAATACTCCTGACAATTTGTTATTTTTGAAAAAGATATTATCTATAAATAAATCTCCATGAATTATTCCACTAGGTAACTTTTTGGGCCATTTCATTTTTATATCTTTAAAATTTAATTTTAAAAATTTTTCTCTATAAGCAAATTTTTTAGACTTAAACTTAATACTATTGAGTAATGGATTTAAATATTTAATACACATGGAGTTTTTTCTAGAAAGATTAATCTTACGCGTAGATAAATGCATTTTAGCCACCATTTTACCTACGTCATAACAATTTTTTAAATTTAGTGATTTTTTATCTTTTCCATCAAGAAAGGAAACAATACAAGCTGTTTTATTTTGTATTTTTATTAGATAGCCATTATCTTTATTTTTTTGAGGTTGGGGGCAATTTATTTTTGATTTATTCAATTGATCCATTAATTTCATAAAAAAAGGTATTTCTTTTTTTAAAACTCTTTTTTCAAAAATCGTAAGAATAAACTTATCATTTTTCGTTTCTAATAAATAATTAGTGTTTTCAATACCTTGCTTAATACCTTTGAAATTCAAAATTTTTTTTATTTTAAATTTTTTATTAATATAAGAAATATCTTTTTTATTTATTTTTGTATATACAGCCATTTTAATTTAAATTTTTTGGAGCTTTAAAAATAACGTTTTCTTTAACAATCTCTACTTCATCTATACTAACAGTAAATCTACTTTTTAACTCATTTATAAAATTTTCAACTAAAACCTCAGGTGCTGAAGCCCCAGATGAGATACCGATCGTATTTGAATTTTCAATTAAATCAAATGGAATTACACTTTGTGAATGAATTAATTGTGAATTAAGGCAACCTGATTTTTTAGCAACCTCGACTAATCTGACAGAGTTTGACGAATTCCTACTTCCTATTACAAAAAATATATCACATTTTTTTGCAATATTTTTGACTGCCATCTGTCTATTTGTTGTGGCATAACAAATGTCCTCCTTTAAAGGCTCTTTAATATCTGGGAATCTATCTTTCAAAATTTGAATTATATCTTTAGTATCATCAACAGATAAAGTTGTTTGTGTAACATAAGAAATTTTTTTATTACTTTGGGTTTTGTATTTTTTAGCCTCATCTTCATTTTGAATAAGATCAATTGATCCTTTGGGTAGTTGGCCCATAGTGCCAATAACCTCTGGGTGATTTTGATGTCCTATTAAAATTAAATGATATCCAGCTTTATTTAGGTTTTCTGCTTCCCTATGTACTTTTGACACCAATGGACATGTAGCATCGACATAAGTCATATTTAAGTTTTTAGCGTCCTCAGGTATTTTTTTTGGCACACCGTGTGCTGAAAAAATAACTGGTCTAGTTTTATCCTCTATCTCCTCAAGTTCTTCTACAAAAATAGCTCCTTTATTTTTTAAATCATCTACAACATATTTATTATGTACTATTTCATGACGAACATAAACTGGAGCTCCATATTTTTGAATTGATTTTTCAACAATTTCTATAGCTCTTTCTACACCAGCACAAAAGCCTCTAGGAGCAGACAATAATATTTTCAATTCTTTATTCTTCATTTTTTTCTAATAAATATTCGAGCAATATATGTGGAAAGGTTAAAGACGCCAAACCTATAAATATAACTTTTAGAATTGAACTATCAAAATTGTATGAATAATTTAACAAATAAAGTCCAAGTAAACAAAAGGTAGCAGTGAGAACAGTTAGGGGCAAAGCTTTTTTTATGAAAATTTTTAGCCCATTATTTAAATTATTCTCATCTAACTCATGCATTAAAGTAATACCGTGTCTAGTAGAATGTAAAAAACAAAAATAAATTGTAAACGCCATGAGAGGTGAAAAATAGTAATTTATAATTAAAATTGAAAAATAATCTAAAAAAATAGTAAACTTTTTTAATTCAAATTCTTTGGCAAATAATAAAATACTAGATAATGTACTTAAAATAATACCAAAAAGTATAAGCTTATTCATTTCAATAAAATCTAAAGTTTTATAAAAAGATTCGTTATCAATAAGTAATAATTTAAATATAGATATTGTTTCTTCAAAATGAAAATACATAGGTGCTAAAATTACCAATAAACCTTTCAAGAAAAATAATAATTGGTTATAGTATGAGTTTTCAACCATTAAAAACTGAGTATCTTCTTTGCCAAAGTGAAATGAAGCAATTATTAGAAAAATTGTTAATGAAACTGATGGTATGATTGTCCATAAAAATATTACAGTTGAAGCAATAAAAATATATATCAAGTAAAAAATATATATATTTTTTATTCCAAAAATTTTCAGAAGTTTTTTTCCTTTTATATGATCAAGTGAACCATGAGAAACTCCAATACTTAAAATTAAAAGTAAACAGAATAATGGTGAAAAAACTATATTCTCAAATTTCAAAATTGTTAAAGAAAAAATATTACAAAATAAAAAAAAAATGAAAGAATGATTAAAATTTATTTTTTTTAATTGATTTTTCATTTTTTTATTAAATTAATAAAATAAAGCCTTAATAAAAGTCAACTTTGGCATTCTAAAAATAATAGATAAATCCTCAAAAAAATTACTTTTATTAGACAAAAATTTTATAACAGTCTTTGGAGATGCCTTAAACATTTTAAAAAAAATTTCAGGCATTTTTTCTGGGTGTTTTTCAAGAACTCTAAGAAATATCTCATCTAAAAATTGATACTTATTACCAATTTTATATTTTTTAGCATGAGTAATATTCTCGATATTCTCTCTTATATATCTACTGTGTTCTTGGATGTTTAAAAAAGTGTAACCCGTACTTAATCTCGTCATACCTCCAGCAGTTCCAATATTTATTTTGTTTTTAACTTTTTCATTTATTGGGTAAAAAAGAGGTATTGCACCTTCTTCTTTATAAATTATTTTGTAATCTTTTAAATTTAAATGATTTTCAATATAATCTTTAATTTGTGTGTCATAGTCTTTTTGAGAGTCATCATTCATTTTTGATAACCATGTAGTTTCAATTAAAGCCTTAGTCTTTGAATAGGGTAGAGTGTAAAAAAAATGCACACTTTCTCTTTGATCACAATCAAAATCCATTAGATTAAAAATTTCATCGTCAAAGAAATCATTTTTAGTTTCAACTTCTACACCACAAAAATGCTGCCAAAGGTTACGATGATCCTTTTTAATTGATGGAACACTATTAAAAACAAAAGAATTTTTTGAATTAATTTCGCTTATATCTTTAAAGAAAGAAATATTATTATTTTCTTTTAATTTACTATTAATTTTTTCATAGAACAGCCCACTATCAATACTTTGGTATGGATAAATGTTGCATTCTAAATAATTAGTTTTTTTTGGTATATTAATAGAAAAATTTTCCCAACTTTTTTTAACACAATCATCAAAATTATGTATTGCTACTTTCCAAAAAGACCAAGTTTTATCTTTTTTATATTCTGCTCTTGGCTCAATAATAGCTAAAGTTTTATTTTTTAATTTTTCATTGATCTCAAGTTCATACGCAAGTGATAATCCTGCACAACCACCACCAACAATAATATAATCAAATTCTTTCATTTAAATTTATTTCCTCATTTATCAAATTATGATCATGTTGTATTTCATCTTCTAATTTATGACTGAACGATAGTCTAATTAAGTCAAAAATTGATAGAAAAGTCTCCAAGACTTTTTCAACATTCGATGCATATATCTTTCCTGAATTTAGATAATTTTCTAAATTTTTTTTATTTTTTATCTTATGTCCTATTTTTCTATAAACTCTTCTGGCTACTAGAATAGAAAAACGGAAACTAATAGGTATATCCTTAATTGAATAAAATGAATTTTCATAAAAAGTATCAGCAAGATTGATAGTTGATAAAATTTCTTCAAAGTTTTCATTTATGTAAAAACGATTATTTTCAGAATCTTCAATTACATCTCTTGATATATTAGTAAGTTGCATCGCAATCCCTAGATCGATTGCTGACTTGAGTGAACTTTTTTTATTAACTTTTAAAATTTTTGCCATCATTAATCCAACAGTTCCAGCTACTCTGTATGAGTAAACCAACAGGTCTTTTTTTGTATCTAATTTAACTTTATCTTTAATGTCTGATTTTATTCCCATCAGTAAATCTTGAACAATTTTCAAGGATATATTGAATTCTTCAATAAGATCCCACATATTTTTGATAATAGGATCATCAAAGTTTTTTTGATTAAAATTATTTTCAAAATGATTAAATTTTTTTTCTTTATTTTCTATTTTTTCATTATCATCTGCAATGTTGTCTGCGACTCTACAAAAATCATACAAAGCAGAACATTTTTCTAACGTTTTTTTGGGTAAAAAAAAACCAGCCCAACTGAACGATTTAGCATAAACAGATAAGTAACTTTTATTAGACATTATAAAATTTTATCTAATACTTTCGCTGAGGAAAGTACTCCTGGTACGCCAGCCCCTGGATGAGTACCTGCGCCTACAAAATAAAGTCCATCATATATCTCTGACTTATTATGAAATCTAAAGTAAGCTGATTGAGAAAATTTCGGCTGGATTGAAAAACCAGAACCGTATTTTGTATTTAAATCTTTTTCAAAGTAATCAGGCGTTAAATAAAAATCTTCAATAATATTTTTTCTTAGATTTGGCATTAAATCCTTTTCCATTTTATCAATTACCAAATCTTTCATTTTCTCCCCTTCAATAGACCAATCAATTTTTGATTGGTTATTTGGAACTGGAACTAGAACATAAAAACAATCTTGCCCTTCTGGAGCCATAGATTTGTCAGTAGCAGATGGTCTATGAAGATAGTAACTAATATCATTATTTAATTTTTTATTATTAAATATGTCATCAAGATGCTCTTTGTATTTATTTCCAAACTTAATAGTATGGTGTTCTACATTTTCATACTTTTTTTTTGTACCGAAATAATAAACAAATAAACCCATTGAATATTCCATTCTATTTTTTTTCCACTTAAACATAAGTGAATTATTAGAATTTCCATTTAACATTTTTTCATAAACAGCAGGTGGATCTGCGTTACAAATAACATTATTAGTTTCAATATGAGTTCGATTATCTAATTGAATACCAGTTATTTTATTACCATTAGAAATAATTTTTTTAACTTCATGACCTTTAATAATTTCTATACCAACTTCATTCATCAACTTTTCAAAACCCTTTATAATATTCCCTGTTCCACCCATTGAATAATGGATGCCCCATTTTTTTTCTAAATATAAGATAAGTCCATAGATAGAGGTTGTAGTAAAAGGATTACCTCCAACTAAAAGTGGATGCATACTTAACATTCTTCTTAATTTTTCATTTTTTATATAAGACGAAACCAATGAATAAACTGACTTGTAACTTTTAAGTTTCAATAGAGCTGGTAGTTGTTGCATCATGACTAAAGGTTTGTCAAATGGAACATCGGCTAGTTCTGTAAAGCCTTTGTCAAAAATTTTTTTTGTAAAGTTAACTAATTTTTCATAACCCATAACATCATCTTTACTCATTTCTGCAATTTGACTTTTCATCTCGTTTTCATTACCTGAATAGTTAAATTTAGAATTATCCTCAAAAACAAATTGATACCAAACCTTGAGCGGAGATAATTTAATATAATTTTTTGGATCTTTTTTAAATAATTCAAATAATTCATTTATTAGGTATGGTGCTGTAATAACTGTTGGGCCACCATCAAAGGTAAATCCATTTTTTTTAAATACCCTTGCTCTACCTCCAAGGTCAGGATGTTTTTCAATTAAAGTAACGTTGTGGCCTTTAGCTTTTAGACGAATTGCAGCAGCTATGCCTCCAAACCCGGAACCTATTACAATAGAATTCATTGTTATAATTTATAGTTTTTTTAAAGAATTGTAAGGTTATTATGAGTTAATTTTTTTTAACTCTTCTTTAGTTTCATCTAAATTTTTTTGGAATAGCGCATCAAGTTTAGACTTATCAACAGAAGTAGTGATAATTTTTTTAACAGAATCCACAGCAATTTTAATTGAAGTATCCTTAATTTCTTTAATAGCTGCTTCTTTCATTTGACTTATTTTATTTTCAGCAAGATTTTTTTTGATTTCAGAAGTTTTATGGAACTTATCATTAAGCTCAATTACCATTTTATCGCTGTCTCTTTTAGCTTGTTCTAAAATTTCATCACTCACAGTTTGAGCAGTATCTAATTTTTTTTGAGCTTTATCTAATAATGTTTTAGCTTCAGTTCTTAATTTTTCACTTTCATTAATTTCATTTTTAATATCAGATATTAATTTATTCAGAATTTCGTTTACTTTTTGAGGGATCTTTAAATATACAAGTGCTCCAAAAAAAATAACGAAAGAAACTGCTACCCAAAAAGTAGAATCAATTACCATAATACTTATCTCCATTTTTTTTTGATAAATCATCTACTATTGCTGAAATACTACTATTGTTTATCTTAGCTCCGATCAGTTTTTTCACTAATTCTGAAGACGCTTCAATTGCAATTTTGTTAATTTTTCCTGGGGCGCTTTTCTTAACCACTTCGATTTCTTTCTCCGCTTTTTTAATTTCATCGTTAATTTGATTTTCCAAGCTTTCTTTTTTATTATTTATATCCTTAATTACTTTTTCTCTTGAGTCTTTAAAAATATTTTTTGCCTCTAACTTACTTTTAAAAATGATATCATCGTACTCTTTAAGTTTAGACTCGCTATCTTTTCTTTGTTTTTCTGCGGCCTCAATATTATCTTGTATTTGAGATTTTCTTAACTCTAAATTAGCACTTATTTTAGGCAATATAAGTTTTGATAAAACTATATAAAGAATTCCAAAAGTTAGTGTAAGCCAGAATATTTGTGAAATCCAAAATTCAGGGTTTAATTGAGGCATACCTCCACTTTCAGCAGCAAAAACTTCTTTTGAAAAAAAGAAATTAAAAAAAATCGACTGAAAAAAAATTTTTTTAATCATTAAATTTAAAATGCAAATAGAATGATTAACGCTACTACCAATCCAAATAATCCTGTTGCTTCTGCTAAAGCAAATCCTAAAAGCAAATTAGGAAATTGTTTTTGTGCTGCAGATGGATTTCTCATCGCTCCAGACAAATAATTTCCAAAAATTATTCCAATTCCCACTCCGGCACCAGCTAAAGCTATTGCTGCTAAACCTGCTCCGATCATTTTTGCTGCTTCTAATTCCATTATATCCTCCTATGTTGTTTAATGGTGTAAGTTTAATGCATCATTTAAATAGATGCAGGTTAAGATTGCAAAAACATATGCTTGAAGAAAAGCAACTAAGATCTCCAAACCTGTTAAAGCAACCGAAAAACTCAGTGGAAGCCATCCACCGACAATTCCGAGGCTTATTACAAAGCCTCCGAAAACTTTCATCATAGTATGTCCAGCCATCATATTTGCAAACAGTCTAACAGATAAACTAATTGGTCTACTTAAATATGATATAATTTCTATAACCACTATTAAAGGGAGTAGTATAACTGGTACTCCACTTGGAACAAACAATTTTAGGTAACCAAAGCCATGCTTTATAAATCCAATTACTGTTACACCAATAAAAATAAATGAAGCTAGCACAAAAGTTACTATTATATGACTTGTAACAGTAAAAGTGTATGGGATCATCCCAAACATATTACAGAAAAGTACGAACATAAATAATGAAAAAATAAACGAAAAATATGGTTTTGCTTTTGAACCTGCGGTGTCACTAATCATTTTAGAAACAAAAGAGTAGCTAAGTTCAGCTAACAGCTGTATTTTGTTTGGTAATATCGAATTTTTTTTTGAACCCAAATTGAAAATAATCAAAATTGCCAAAGAGCTAATTACCATAAATAAACTTGCATTTGTAAAAGAAATGTCAAATGTACCTATTTTAATTTCTGGACCAATTCTATAAACTTCGAATTGTGTCATTGGATTTGCTGCCATAAGTTTGTATCTATTTTTGCATATTTTTAGCAGACTTGATTACATTTGTTATTCCGGCAATCACACCTACAAAAAAAAATATTAAAATTAACCAAGGTTTAGTACCAAAGGTCTTGTCTAAAATAAACCCAATAATTGTCCCTACTGCTACAGCTGACACTAATTCAGTACTCAGCTTAAAAGCGGTGCCAATTGAGGATGGATTATGTTTTTTGTCATCTAAATTTCTCTTAGAAACTCTTTTTTTTGCAATCTCCAAGCGAGTTTTAAACGGATCTTTAGACATTTTGTTTATTTATTTAAGCAACCATACTTTCTGCTTTTTGTAAATCAACAGCAACTAATTGACTTATACCTTTTTCAGGCATAGTAACTCCGTAAAGCCTATTCATTTTTGACATAGTTAAAGCATGATGGGTAACAATTATAAATTTTGTATTTGTAATCTTTGTCAGTTCTTCAAGCAAACTACAAAATCTTGTAACATTAGCATCGTCTAAAGGGGCATCAACCTCATCAAGTACGCAGATCGGTGATGGATTAGTTAAAAATACTGCAAAAATTAATGATAGAGCAGTCAAGGCTTGCTCTCCTCCAGATAATAAAGTTATAGACTGAAGTCTCTTACCAGGGGGACTTACAAGCATTTCCAAACCAGCTTCTAGAGGGTCATCAGAGTCAACCAGCTCTAGTTTAGCATTTCCTCCATTAAATAATTTTGTATAAACTTCATTAAATTTTCTGTTAACTTTATCAAAGGCTTCAATTAATCTTTCCCTTCCTTTTTGATTAAGCTCATTGATGCTATCTTTTAATTTAACGATTGCAGTAACTAGGTCAGATCTATCTTGTTCCATTTTTTTAATTTCCATTTCATATTTATTCGTCTCTTCATCAGCTTTTAAATTAACTGATCCTAATTTTTCTCTCTCTTGTTTTCTTTTATCTAGTAAATCTTCTTGATTCACTGCATCTGGAATTTCTTCTTTCCCAAAGAGATTAGAGTTTTCTAAAATATTCTCCTCTGTTAAATTGAGTTCTGAGTTAATTCGATCAATTAAATCATTTTTTCTTTTTTTAAGCCCTTCAATTGTAGCACTTGAACTTGCTTTTCTTTCTCTAATTTGAATTGATTGTTCTTGAATTTCATTCAACTGGGATCTAAGGGTTTCTATTTTTTCATCTGTTGTATTAATAATAGATTCATTTTCTACTTTTTCCATTTCAGCTATTCTTAATCCCTCAGAAATTTGACCCTTTTTTTCAGCTTGTAATTTGGGCTGACTATCTAATTTATCTAATTGTAATTTTAATTTATTTTTTCTTTCAGATAATTCATTTACCATTTTTTCAGAGTTTGATAGTAAATTTTTCCAACTTTCTATTTCTTTATCTATAACGTTTATTCTTTCATTTCTTTTTACAGATTCCTTTTTTATATTTTGGTTTTTACTGTAACTATCAGCATATTCCTCAATAATTAATTTACAGTTATCAAGAACAGTTATTGCTTCATCATTTTTTTGTAAATTTATTAATTCTTTAACTTTATCTATTTCTTGTTTTAATTTATTTTTAACACTGTTTAAATCTTCATTAGATTGTTTTTCGGTTTCGTAATATTTTGAGTCAATTTCGATAAGTTCACTTTTTTCTTCTTTTAGTCTCTTTTCATTAGAATTGGCATCTATAACAATTCCCTTTTCTCTATTTATGTCATCATCGAAAGTTTGAAGAGATTTTTTTATATTTTCTATTTCATTTTGAATTCTTGTATTCTCCTCATCTAAACCTTGAAGTTCTAAGTTGAGCCTTTGTATCTTTGAGAGATTTTCAATATTTTTTTCTCTTAGAGGAGTAACTTTGTCGGTTTCAGATTTAATTAAACTTTCTAGTTCAAAAATCTTATTATTAAAGCCACTTACTTCTCCTTCAGCCTCAGTGTTAATTTCGTTTTCAATTCTTATTTCTTTTTCAATTTCTAATAATTTTAAATAGTACAAACCAGCTTCAATTTTTTTTATTTCATCAGATATATTTTTATATTTAGTTGCTTCTTCAGCTTGTTTTTGAAGATTTGCTAATTGTTTTTCTTGTTGTCTTCTTAATTCATCTGCTCTTTTTAAGTTGTTTTCTGCACCAGTTAATCTTAATTCAGCCTCGTGTCTTCTGACATGTAAACCTGATATACCTGCCGCTTCCTCCAGAATTGCTCTTCTATCGGTTGGTTTTGCCGTCACCAATGCTCCTATACGGCCCTGGCTAATCATCGACGGTGAATGAGCACCAGTTGATAAATCAGCAAAAAACATTTGAGCATCTCTTGCTCTAACTTCTTTATCGTTAATATAAAATTTAGAACCCTTGTCTTTTTCTATTTTTCTTCTTACATTTACTTCATCAAGTTCTCTAAATTGAACAGGACCTTCATTATTTTTATTAGCAACAGAAACAGAAACTTCTGCAATATTTTTTGAGGGTTTATTTGAAGTTCCAGAAAAAATAACATCCTCCATTCCAGAACCTCTCATACTTTTGGCTGAAGTTTCGCCCATTACCCATCTAAGAGACTCTACTATATTTGATTTTCCACATCCATTGGGCCCAACAATTCCAGTTAAACCATCTTCGATTAAGAAGTTGGTTTTATCAGCAAAAGATTTAAACCCATTAAGTTGGATTTTTTTAAACTCCATGAGTTAACTTATATCAGTTTTTCTAATGATTTTTTTAAATTTTTGTAATTAAGGGACTTTTCAAACTTTTTGTCATTAATTATAATCGTAGGAGTAGCATTTACTTTGAAGTTTTTAGAACCTTCGATTCGATCATTTAAAACAAAATCCTCAATTTCTTTGTCATTAATACATTTGTCAAAATCTATCTCAAATCCTTCTTTTTCAATAAATTTTTTTAAATTATTATTGATTGCTTCAACTGTATCTCCTTTTACCCAAGCTTGCTGATTTAAATATAAACTTTTTAAAATTTCCAGACTTTGGTCACTTTTACACTGAGCAATTTTTGAAGCATTGAAAGCAGCTATGTCTAAAGGAAAGTGTCTGAACTCTATTTTTGCTATCCCAGTATCAATATATTCTTTTTTAAGCTGTGGATAAATATCTTTGTGAAAACTTGCACAATGACTACATGTTAAAGATTCATAAGCAATAATTGTAATTTTTGCATTTTCATTGCCTGAGATAATTCTTTTTGTTTGTGCATTCGAGTTAGTTATAAAACCAAACAATAAAATTAAGATGATAAGTGTTTTATTCATTTTTCTTTAAATACTTTAGTTAGCTCAAGTAAAGATTTTCTAATTTTCTCATTTTTAACATCATTAATCTTTTTTTGATATTTTTTATTTGTCACATTTTTTTCTTGATCATTTTCTTCTGAAAGAATTTTTAATTCATCATTAAAACTGATAAATTTAAGTTTCTCTACAGCTAAATATCCAAAAAAACTATTCATTTTGTCCATTATTTGTTTTTTTGAATACTCTAAATCAACTTCATGGCCTCTTCTTACCATTACCAACAAAGTGCTAACACCAAATTTATTTGAATTTTTAAAAGACCTTGGGTAACAGACTTTAAATAGGTTTTCACCAACAATATATTTCCAATTATTTAGGGTTTCAGAATAAATATGTCCTTTTTTATTAATGACCTTTTTAATATTTTTTGGCAAAGTGTCTTTAAAAGATCTTAAGCCTTGAATGCTTTTGTTTCTCTGCTTAGTATATTTTTTAAATTGCATATGAAAGATCAATTAGTAACAAAAAAAATTCTTAAATGGTACGATTTTAATAAAAGACCATTACCATGGCGAAAAAACGTCTCTTTAGAAAAAAGACAATATTACACGTTAGTAAGTGAATTTATGTTGCAACAAACACAGGTTACAACAGTAATACCTTATTTCAATAGATTTATAAAAAATATTCCAAATAATATTCTTGCAAAAGTACATAATAAAAAACTTATGAAACTTTGGGAAGGACTTGGTTATTATTCTCGAGCTAGAAATTTAAAAAAGACTGCTAAAGTAGTTTTAAATGATTTTAAAGGAAAACTACCTGATAACTTTGAAGACCTTATATCCTTACCTGGTATTGGAAATTACACTGCTAGTGCTATTTTAGCTATTGCCTTTAATAAACCTTATATCCCCATAGATGGAAATGTAGAGAGAGTTTTAAAAAGATACCTTTATTTAAAAAAAAATAACGAAATTCAAAAAGATAATCTTATTAAAAAGAAATCTGTATTTGGAATATCATCAAGATCTAAAGATTATGCTCAAGCATTAATGGAATTAGGAGCGTTAATTTGTAAACCAGCCAATCCTTTGTGTCA
>CACGKR010000013.1 GCA_902573705.1 uncultured Pelagibacteraceae bacterium | reverse complement strand
AGTTTTTATAGCTCACCTTTATTACCAAAAAAACACAATCACTTAGAAATTATATTTAAAGATTTTAAAGTCATTTATAATGATCCACGAAGATTTGGATTTTTTCAAATAATAAAAGATAAAGATTTATTAATTAAAAGATTTAGTCATCTTGGACCCGAACCATTCAATCCAAAGTTTAATGAAAATTATGTTATTCATTCTTTAAAAAAAAAGGAAAAAAAAATTAAAAATTTTTTGCTAGATCAAAACTTTGTATCTGGAATTGGTAATATTTATGCAAGTGAAATCTTGTTCTTGAGCAAGATTAATCCTAATAAAAAAGCAGGTCTTGTGAATAAAATAAAATGTAAAGAAATCATTAAAAATTCAAAAAAAGTTCTTTCCGATGCGATAAATAAAGGAGGCTCAAGCATAAGAGATTTTAAAAATATTTCAGGTAAAGAAGGAAATTTTCAAAAAAATTTTAAAGTTTATCAAAGAGAAGGTTTATCTTGCAAAAGATTACATTGTGCTGGATTTATACAAAAAAAAAACATTTCTAATAGATCCACTTTCTTCTGCAATAATTGTCAAAAATGATTAATTATTTTATTGACCAAAATAAATTCTACAGTTATACCCCTGCGCATATGGCAAATACTAAATCAGCAATTAAAAGAATTCGAAGAATAACAAAACAGACTGCTGTTAACAAAGCTAGAAAAAGTAGATATAAGAATGCACTAAAGAAAATGAACTTGCTGATTGAAAATAAAAAAAAATCAGATGCTTTAAAGTTCTTACCTAAGTTGAATTCTGAACTAATGAAGATTGCGAAGACAGGAGTTATCAAAAGACAAAACGCATCAAGAAACGTTTCAAGAATTACAAAAAAAATTGCATTAATATAAGTTAATTACTCCTAGTTGATTCAACTTAAAGCATACGCATCATATATGAATCATAAATTTTAATTTACAATATTTAGACATAGTAAATTTAAGTTTATTTTTTTTCAATCATAAATTTTATTTATTTTTTAATACACAAAAAAAATTTTTGTCAAAGAATTTTTAAAAAAAAAAATACACAATCATAGATTTTATTTTTTTTTGATTATCATAATTTATTTGTTGCAAAACTTTCATTAAGGTTCTATCTCAAGTTTCCCCTAAAAATGAGTAATTCTTATAAAAATAAAAAACTAAAAGCCAATGAGTTAGATTGGAATTTAATTCAGAATGACTTACGGAATAACTTAGGAAAAGATATTTATGAAACTTGGCTTAAAAAAATAAGTTTTGTAGAAGAATTAAATAATTATTTGATATTATCTGTACCAACAAGATTTATAAGAGATTGGATTACTTCTAGATACTTAGACCAAATTTTACAATTAATAAAAAATTATAAAAAAGATTTGATAAGAATTGAATTTAAAATTGACGAAAAAATTGACAACAAAGAAACCAATATTAAGGAATTTAATAAAAAAGAAAATAAAGAAAATATTTCTTTTATAAAAGACTCTTATCTTCAGTATAATCGTATAGATCCTAATAAAAGGTTTGACAACTTTATTATTGGATCAAGCAATAAATTAGCTTATGAAGCCTCTTTAAAAGTTTCAGAAAATATTTCTCATTATAATCCACTTTATATTTATGGAGGCGTGGGAATGGGAAAAACACATTTATTAAATTCTATTGGTTTTGAATTGAAAAAAAATAATAAAGTGATGTTCATTTCCGCAGAGCGTTTTATGTATCAATTTGTAAAATCAATTAAATCAAACGAAATGGTTAAATTTAAAGAGTTTTTCAGAAATACAGATGTTTTGTTAATTGATGACATACAGTTTATGAATGGAAAAGAAGCAATGCAAGAGGAGTTTTTTCATACTTTTAATGCTTTACTTGATAGAGGATCTCAAATAATTCTTTCTGCTGATAGAGCACCAAATAAATTGTCTCGTATTCAAGAAAGAATTAAATCTAGATTTTCTGGTGGTCTAGTTGTTGACATTCAAAAACCAGATTATGACTTAAGGAAAAAAATTGTTGAAAAAAAAACTGAGGAACTAAGTAGCTTGTATCCTGACAAATTAAAAATCTCAAAAGAAATTCAAGATTTTATAAGCACCGAAATTTCAACAAGTATTAGAGAGCTCACAGGTGCAATTAATAGGATAGTTTCTTTTTCTAGGATTTATAATAAAATTCCAAATTTAGCTGAAACAAAAGTAGTTTTAAAAGACTTATTAAATCTATCAGAAAATAAAGTTACAATCGATTTGATTCAAACTTTAGTCTGTAAATATTTTAAAATAAGTAAAAATGAAATGCTATCGTCACGTAGATCAAGATATTTAGTTAGACCTAGACAGACTGCTATCTATTTAACTAAAATCTTAACATCAAAATCACTTCCTGAAATTGGAAGAGAGTTCTCTAATAGAGATCATACCACAATAATACACTCTGTAAAAACCATTGAAAAACTAAAGGAAAATGATTCTTCAATGGTAGATAGTATAAACAAACTAAAAAATCAAATCCTATATAACCACAAAGAAAATGAAATTTAATATTAATCAACAAGATTTGCAACAAGCACTAAACTATTGTCAGGGCATAATTGAAAAAAGAAGTACTCTTCCAATATTGTCAAATATATTACTTGATGTGCAAAACACTAAGTTGACTATCACTGCTACTGATTTGGATCTAATTTTTATTCACCAAATAGAAAATATTGAGGTTTTAGAGGAAGGTAAAACGACAACAGTATCATCAACTATTCATGATATTGTAAGAAAACTTTCTTCTGGAAAAAAAATCAATTTGACTTTGACTGATTCAAGTAAACTACATTTGGAGTCCGAAAAATCTATTTTTAATTTAAACTGTATGAGTGCTTCTGAGTTTCCTTTAACAGATGAAAATTTTAATAAAAACGAATTTTTAATTAAATCAAAAAAATTGTTAAAATTACTCAATAAATGCAAATTTTCTGTTTCAAATGATGAAACTAGACACTATTTAAGTGGCATCTATTTTCATCAAACAGAGGTAGAGGATAAATATTACTTAACTGCTGTAGCAACAGATAGTCATCGTATGTCTATTTCTAAGATAAGATTAGAACAGAAGATAGATTTTGATCCTGTAATTTTACCCAAAAAAACAATTTTTCAATTATGTAATTTATTAGATGGCTATGATGGAGATGTTAAAATTTCAAATGTAAAGTCCAAAATTAAATTTGAATTAAATAACAGTATACTAATTTCTAAATTAATTGATGGAAAATTTCCAAATTATATTCAGGTTATTCCAAAGAATAATCAAAAAAAATTAGAAGTGGGATTAAAAATCTTTTTAGACTCTGTGGATAGAGTTGCCTCTGTATCTCTAGATAAAAAAGATGGAGTTAAATTTAATCTTACAAAGGATACTTTAAATTTATCAGTGAACAATACAAATAGTGGAGATGGAAAAGAGACAATAGTTGTAAATTTTGAACATGATTTAGAAATTAGCTTTAATTCTAGGTATTTAATTGATGTTGCGTCACAAATAGATGGTGAAAAGATTGAAATTTTTTTAAATGATACTGGCTCACCCGCATTAATAAAAGATCCGGGCGATTTTGATAGTATTTATGTTGTAATGCCAATGAAAGGCTAATTCAATAAATCTAGTTCTGAATAAATATTGTTTTCTAAAATTTTGAGAAATTCATCCCTAGGGAGATTGGCTGGTATAGGTTTTAAGATTGATATAGTAATCAATTTATTGCTCTGATTAATTCCAGCTTTGGGCCAAACATACCCAGAGTTTATAGCGATTGGTTGGCAGGAAATTTGTAATCTTTCATATATTTTTGCTACACCTTTTTTGAATGGTGGCCTCTCATTTGGTAAAACTCTTGTCCCTTGAGGAAAAATAATAATAGGTCTATTGTTTATGGAGACAGTATGAGAAATATTTTCATAAAAATCAAGATTATCTTTTGAAATCTTATTTCTTTTAATTGATATAGATCCGATTTTTTTTAAATACCATCCGAATAGAGGAATAGAAAGTAATTCTTTTTTTAATATAAAAATTGGCGAATTGAAAATTGTTTGCAAGTAAAATGTTTCAAACATTGATTGGTGCGATGAGGAGATAAAAAATTTTTGATTAAGTATAATATTCTCTTCCCCTTTTATTTTGATCTTAGTTGATAAAAAAAAATTTAAACAAAAACCAGTCCAATAACCCATTAATTTTCCACCATAAAGTGTTACTTTTTGGGGTAGAAAAAATGAAGGTATAAACAAAAAGGAAATAACAACAATTCCAGTAAAAAAGAAAATTAAAAATATATATTTTTTTATCATTCCCATCAAAAGCTAGAGCAAATCTTTGTGCTTTTGTCTTTTTCTAATAACTTTTACTTTTGATCCACTAATTAATAATTCTGGAGGTTTTGGTCTCATGTTATAATTAGAACTTAAAGACATACCATATGCTCCCACATCACATATCACGACAAGATCTTTCTCTTTAATTTCTTGAAATTTTTTTAAACTTACAAATTTATCAGTGCTTTCGCAAATAGGCCCGACAAATTCATAGGATCTTTTAGATTTATTTCTTATTCTTACAGAGGGCAATGTTTTATGAGAAGCTCCATATAAAGCAGGTCTCATGAAGTCATTCATGGCAGCATCAAGAATAACAAAATTTTTTTCCTTATTCTTTTTAATATAAACCACTTTAGAAACTAAAATACCTGTATTTCCAATTATAGCCCTTCCTGGCTCAAAAATAACTTTAGATTTATACTTTTTTAAAAATTTTTTAATTTCTTTACTATACCTTTTATAATTGAGCTTCTTATCTTTTTCGTCATAGGTAATGCCCATACCGCCACCTAAGTCAATAAATTCAAATTTATGATTAGTTTTATCGATGATTTTACCAATAACTCCAAGCATTTCTTCATAAGGTCTATTATCTAAAATTTGACTCCCAATATGAACACTTAAGCATTTTAGTTCTAAATTCTTTGAAATTTTACAATAATTTACAAGTTCCAAAAATGTTTTTTCATTTACACCAAATTTATTTTCTTTTTTTCCAGTCGATATCTGATTTAAAGTTTTTGCATCTGTATTTGGATTGAGTCTTATACCAATTTGTATTTTTTTACCTTTTAATTTAGCTATACGATGAATTTCTTGAATTTCACTTTTTGACTCAGCGTTAATCAGTAATATATTTCTATCTATTGCAAAACTAATCTCTCTAGATGTTTTGCCAACTCCAGAAAAAACAATTTTTCTTGAGTTAATTCCAGCTTTTAAAGCAATCATCAATTCACCCATTGATACGACATCAGCGCCTAATCCAAATTTTTTGATCTCTTTAATTAAACTTACATTAGTATTTGATTTAACGGCGAAACATATTAGAGGAGAAAAAGATTTAAAACTTTTTTTAAAGTTAATAATATTTTTTTTTAATTGATTAAGTGAATAGCAATAAGAAGGAGTACCAAATTTTTTGGCAATACTTTGAATACTTATTTTTTCAATAGTTAATTTGTTTTTAATATATTTCATTAAACATTGTTTTTAATAATGATTTGCAAATTATTTTCTTCTGATTTTTTATACTCAGGATCTCCTTTTTTTCCACAAGAGAAAATTATGCAGCTCAATAACAAAGTTAATAATATCTTTTTTATCATTTTTGTTTTTTATATCTCATTATCATTTTTTTAATATTATCAAAAGATGTTCCACCATATGATTTCTTCGAATTAACAGAATTCCTTAAATCAAATACTTTTAAGACATCATTTGTTAGTTTTGGTTCAAACTTTCTTAATTCCTCTAAAGAAAGTTCATTAAGTTTTTTTTTCTTTTTTTCAGCAAAATTCACTATTGAGGCTGTTTTTTCATAGGCTTTTCTAAATGATAATGAATGATTTTTAACAAAATAATCTGCTAGGTCTGTTGCAGTAATATAACCATCGTTTGCTAGCTCTAACATATTCTTTTTATCAGGGTAAAGATTTTTTAAAATTTCATTAAATATTTTAAGACAATTTACTAGTGTATCTTTTGAATCAAAAATAAGTTTTTTATCATCTTGGAGGTCTTTAAAATATGATAGTGGAAGTCCCTTTAATATTGTTAACATTGAAAATAAATTACCGTATGTACTTCCTGATTTACCTCTTAAATATTCAAGAAGATCAGGATTCTTTTTTTGAGGCATTATTGATGAGCCCATTACTATTTTATCAGATAAATTTACTAACTTAAAACCATCTGAGTTCAATATAATTAATTCCTCTGCTATTCGAGAAATATGCATTGAGCAGACTGTGGTACTATATAAAAAGTCTAACACGAAATCTCGATCAGAAACTGTATCAATTGAATTATTAGTTGGCTTTTTAAATCCAAGTTTTTTACTTGTATAATTTCTGTCGATGTTGAAAGAAGTTCCAGCTAGAGCAGCAACACCCAATGGATTCTCATCAAGATTATTTAAAGTATTAAGAAATCTTTTTTTATCTCTTTCAAACATTTCTACATAAGCCATTAGATAGTGAGCAAAAGAAATAGGCTGTGCATTTTTAAGATGTGTAAAGCCAGGCATTATCGTATCTATATTTTTTGCTGCTAGGTTTAATGTGCTATTAATAAGTTTGTTTATTAATGTGCTTATTTCTTTAATTGAGGATCTCATCCAAATTTTAAAATCTGTTATAACTTGGTCATTTCTTGAACGGCCGGTATGAACATATCCTGCTTCCTCACCTATAATTTGAAAAAGTCTTTTTTCAATATTCATATGTATATCTTCATAATTCTGGATAAACTTAAATTTCTTATTTAAAATTTCTTTTTCTATTCTACTCAAACCGTAAATAATTTTATTTTTTATTTTAAATGAGATAATTTTTTGTTTAAATAACATTTCCACATGAGCTATTGATCCAGCAATATCTTCTTTATAAAGCCTTTTATCTACATTTAAAGAATTACTAAACTTAAGTAAATTTTGAGATAGATTACTTTTTATTCTAGTGCTCCATATTGCTCTGTTGTTTTTATTTTTTGTCATGATAATTAACTATACCTATTTAACATGAGATTTTTAATATTATTTATATTTTTAATGACGAATTCTTTTGCGGATGAAATTATCGATATAAAAAATCTAGTAATCAATAAAGAATTAAAAAAATATGATGGTTTAACGTTTTTCAATGATAAAAATGAGCAATTATATCTTAAAGAATTTGAAGGAAAATTGGTTATGTTGAATTTCTGGGCTACTTGGTGTGCCCCTTGCAAAGAGGAGATGCCCTCTCTAGATTTATTACAAAAACATGAAAATCTAGACAATCTTAAAATATTTCCAATTAATGTCGGAAAAGAAAAAGTGGAAAAATCAATTACTTTTTTTGAGGATTTGCAAATTAAAAATCTAGAAATTTATTTTGATGCTCCAATAACTTTAGCAAAAAAATTTGGTTTAAGAGGAATTCCAACATCAATTCTATTTAATAAAGATGGGTTTGAATTTGCTAGAATTATTGGTTCAATAGATTTTGGAGATGAAGATTTTATTAAATGGCTAAGTAATTATAATTAGTTCTTAAAAAAATATGCAAAACTTACTAAAGCTATAATTGCAATAAATTGCAACAAAACTCTTAACTGCATAAGTTTATTTGAATATTTTTTACTAGTTTCTCCACCTTTAAATAATGTACCTATGCCAAGTATAAGAACAACACCAACACCTATTAATAAAGTTATTGATAAAATTTTAACTAATATTCCAGAGATCATTAATATATTGTAAGATGTTTTAAAAATAAAAAAACATAAATCATACAGTATGACATTTTGTCTAGAATCAACCTTAATTAAACCAGATAATAAAGTAAAGATTCAAAGTGCAGTTATTTTATTACATGGTTATGGAGGAGATGGAAAAGATATAAGTATGTTGTCTTTGAATTGGAAAAAGCATTTACCAAATACAGTATTTATTTGTCCTAATGGACATGAAAAATGTCCAATTAATCCATCTGGGTATCAATGGTTTGATTTAACTAAAGAAAATCCAGAATATATTTTAAATGAAACTAAAAAGGCAGAAAAAAAATTAAATGTATTTATTCAAGAAGTAAAAAAAGAATTTAATTTAGAAAATAATAAAATCTGTTTATCTGGGTTCAGTCAGGGATGCATGATGTCTATAAATTTAGGGTTAATTTCAGATCAGGAATATGCGTGTATTGTTGGATTTTCAGGAAAGATTATTAATCTAGAAGATTTAAAATCAAGAAAAAAAGTTTCAACACCTACTTTACTTATTCACGGCGACTCAGACCAAGTTGTATCACCTAATTTTGTGTTAGAATCAAAAGATTTCTTTATCAGAAATAATATTAAAATTGAAACTCATTTAATTGAAAACTGCGACCATCATATTCCTATCGAGGCCTCAAGTATTGCGTTAAATTATCTTAAAAGAAAAATTTAATGTTTACAAAATATTGAAATAAATATTTAATTAGGCTAAAAATAAATTATGAATAACTTTGTTGAACAAGATCTATCATTAGAAAAATGTCCAGCATTAGTTTTGAATGCAGACTATAGACCATTAAGTTATTATCCATTATCATTATGGTCATGGCAAGATACAGTCAAATCCGTATTTTTAGATAGAGTTATTATAGTTAGTAACTACGACAGAGTTGTAAGAAGTCCATCATTTAATATGCAATTACCAAGTGTTATTGCCCTAAAAGACTATATTGTTCCTCAGTCAAGACCAAGTTTTACAAGATTCAATGTTTTTTTAAGAGATAAGTTTTCTTGTCAATATTGTGGCAGTGGAGATGAACTAACATTTGATCATTTACTTCCTAGGTCTAAAGGTGGAGAAACAAATTGGGATAATGTTGTAACAGCTTGTTCCACATGCAATGTAAAGAAAGGTGGAAAATTATTGAAATTATCTGGTATGAAGCTTTCTCAATATCCTTTTCAACCTTCTACAGAAGATTTGCATCGTAATGGTAAAAATTTTCCTCCAAATTATTTACACAAAAGTTGGATGGACTATTTATATTGGGATGTTGAACTAGAGGCTTAAGAATTATACTTTTTCTGAAATACGAATTGCAATTTTTGAACCCGTTTTAATAATTTTATCCATAATTGAATAGAGTCCTTTTTTTGAAGCGCCTTCCTCATAAGCTATATCTTTATGATCAATTTCATCTTGTCTAAACTTAGTTATCTTTTTCTTTAATTCCTTTTCTTCTGGACCTAAATGATTAATTTGGCTTAAATAATGCTTATCGATCACTTCTTCAACTGAAGCAGTACATAACATTGCTGCTTTTTTTCCTAATAAAGTCGATCCAAAACCTAAACCTACGCCTAATAAATCCCACAAAGGTAAAAATTTCGTTGGTTTAATATTCCTTTTTTTAATTTCACTTTCAAAAAATTGGCAATGTTCTATCTCGTGTTCTTTCATATCCTCTATCGTTTTTTTTAAACTATCATTTTTTACAATTGTATTTAAAGCTAATAGTTGACCTTCATAAATTTTTACAGCACCCCTCTCACCAGCATGGTCAACTCTTATAAACTCTTCAACTTTATTGTCTGTTTTTTTCATAAATTTTAAAAATTTTTAATAAGGTTATGATAAATAAAAAATTTATCATAATATTAATACTTGTTAGTGATAATCCAAAAATCTTAAATGTCACATCTTTGCAACTAATAACCCTCTCATTCAATTGTTTAAGTAAATCTTCTTTTGTTATATTTTCAGTAAAATCTTTTACTTTACAAATAGTTGATTCTTGAAAAAAATCTTGCTCAATACCGAAATGATATACTGATAATGAAAGAGAAAAGACAAAAGTAAGAATTAATAACAAAACAATAAATTTCTCACTTTTTTTTAAAACAAATACCGTGAATATCAAAATAATACTTAATCCATAAGGGATTCTTTCTATTAAACATAAATTACAAGGTTGATGCCCAAGTACATGTTCTATAAAATATGCAGAAATTAATGCAATTAAACTAAATAAAAAAATTATTTTTAAGAGAAACTCAGCTTTTAAATTATACATGTGACTTTAAAATTAAATAAATTATTATAAAAATAATAACAATTAAGACTCCTAGAATTGTAAACCATTTCGCACCATGTTGATGCATAAATTTAGTGAATAAATCTCCAAATTTATATGATAAGTATGCAACTATAAAAAAACGTAAACCTCTTGAAATAAAGCTTATAAAAATGAAAATTAAAAAATTAAAACCTATTAGACCGCTAGCTATAGTAAAAACTTTATAAGGAAGAGGAGTAAAACCTGCCAAAAAAAGAATACTCAGCCATGCGTAAAAACCATTACTACTGACTAGGTTATCTTTAATAATAGATAATTTATCTTCATAATCGTAAAAGCTCATTATTTGTGATCCAAAATCAAAAAAGAATGCCCCAATAAAATAACCAAGCACACCACCTAAAACTGAGAAAATTGTTGTTATAAAAAAAATCTTAATAAATTCGTCTTTTTTTGAAATAACCATAGGTATTACCATAACGTCTGGGGGAATAGGAAAGAAAGAACTTTCAATAAAAGAAACAACTGCTAAATAAAACTTTGAACTTTTATGAGCTGCTAATTCTAAACATTTTTTATAAAGATTATTAAACATTTTTTGGTTTTATTATAATTTTACTTCTTATACTATTTATTTAATTATTAAATAATTAAGGGCGAATGGCGGAACTGGTAGACGCGCACGACTCAAAATCGTGTTTCGCAAGAAGTGAGAGTTCGATTCTCTCTTCGCCCACCAAAACTTATGCAATTAAATAAACTTAATAGCCTAGTAGAACTCTTTTTTGAAGTATGTAAAACAAAAACAATTAATAATCCCTTTTTAGAATGGTTAGGACCTCGTCAAAGAAAAAACTTTTATACTTGGGATCAAGTTGACAAAAGAATTAGAGTTTTATCAAAAGTCCTAAGTAAAAATTTTTCATTAGGAGATAGAGTTGTTTTATTATCAGAAAATAGACCCGAGTGGTTAATTGCTGATCTTGCAATTATGAATGCTGGAGGTGTGACAGTTCCATTATTTACTACTTATTCACAAAAGGATTATGAATATATAATTAATGATTGTAAACCAAAAATGTTCATTATTTCAAATGATACCCAATATGAAAAAATTAAAAAATTTATTCCAAAAGATTCTTTAATTATTTCTTTTGATTATCTTTCTGCACATTATAATTCTTATAAAGAAGCTGCTTGTTCAACATTAGATGGTATTGTTGATGATTATGAAGCTAACCCTAAATTATCTCAGCAAATCAAATTAAATTATAATAAAAACTTAAAAAGAAATAATCTTGCTTGTATAATTTATACATCAGGAACAACTGGAAATCCTAAAGGAGTAATGCTTAGTCATGGAGGTATTTTATCCAATTGTGAAGGTGCGCAAGAAATTCTAGGACCCTTAATTAAAAACATTAAACCAGTTTTTTTAACTTGGCTCCCGTTATCACATTCATATGAACACACTGTTCAATACGTTCAAATATTACTTGGAGCTAACATCTTTTATGCTGAAAGTTTAGAAAAATTGTTACCTAATATGGCAATTGCAAAACCTACAATAATGACAGCGGTTCCAAGATTCTATCAAAATCTTTATGGTAAAATTTCTTTAAATTTTTCTAAACAGAAAGGTCTTAAGAAAAAGTTGATCGAAAATACTATTTTACTAGGAACCAAAATCTTAAATAAAGAGCAGCTTGATTTTAAGGAAAAAATTACTAATTTTTTATGTGAGAAATTAGTCAGAAAAAAAATCAAAAGTCAATTTGGAGGCAAACTTCAAGCATTTGTTTCTGGAGGTGGTGCTTTAGATCAAAAAATAGGAGAATTTTTGAATTCTATAGGCTTACCAACTTTACAAGGATATGGATTAACCGAGACTTCCCCAGTTGTCAGCTGCAATATCCCTGGAAAAATTAAAATTGATACTGTAGGCCCCCCTTTTAAAACGAATAAGGTAAAAATTGCTGAAGATGGTGAAATTTTAATAAAAGGTGAAAACGTGATGATTGGTTATTGGAATATGAAAAAAGAAACTGATGATATCATTAAAGATGGATGGCTACATACTGGTGATATAGGAGAAATAACTATAGATGGTAACTTGAAAATAACTGACAGAAAAAAAGAAATTATAGTAAATCTAGGTGGTGATAATATTTCACCATCTAAAATTGAGAATTTGTTATGTTTAAATGATAAAATTAAACAAAGTTTCGTTTATGGAGATAAAAAAAATTATTTAGTTGCTCTTATAGTAACTGAAAGTAAAGAAAATGAAAAACAAATTCAATTTTATTTAGAAAATTTAAATAAAAACTTATCTTTAGTAGAAAAAGTTAAAAAATTTAAATTAATAAAAGAAGAATTTACAATTGACAATGGAATGTTAACACCAACTCTTAAATTAAAAAGAAAAAAAATTTTAGATAAATATAAAGAAGATTTAGAAAAACTTTATTAAATTTACAAAATATTTGGTTATAAAGCGCATAAACATTAACTTTTTTACATATAAAAATTTCAAAAATTTTTTTTAATTTAAATAATTTTTTTTAAAATTTATCTTTAATTAAAGAATTGACATAACGTGTATAAAAAAATAAAAATAGACTAACAACGAATCAATTTGATTCGTTTAACTAAAAAAAGGGAGCTAAAGATGCCTAAGAGAAGAAAAAAAGCAAAGAAGGCTAAGAAAAAAGCAAAGAAAAAAGCTAAAAAAAGAAGAAGAAGATAATAACTTTGCATTCTTTATTAAAAACGCTTCTCATAACGTAAAGTGTGAGAGGCGTTTTTTTATTCCTCTAAAGGTGTTTCGTTATCTGTTTCCGTCTCAGTAATTGTATCTTCCACTTGAGGTAAGTTAGAAGATGAAGGTTTTGTTGATGGAGGTGCCTGAGTTTGATCAACTAAGTTTCTTTTTAAGGCTTTGTCTAACTTTTTCTGGGTATCCTCTAAAGATAAATTAAGTATTATTTGAAATTCAGATAATATTCTCTCGTAGGCTTTTTCAAAAAGTTGTCTTTCACTATAAGATTGATCAACCATTAAATCATCACCTTTATTTAAGTCTCTCACCACTTCTGCAAGCTCATAAATTTTACCTGATGAGATTTTTGCTTCATATTCTTGCGCCCTTCTACTCCACATAGATCTTTTTATTTTTGGTTTACTTTTAAGAATAGAAACACACTTATTAACCTGGTTAATAGTTGCTAAGTGACGAAGATGAGACTGTTTATTCACTGGAACCATTCCATTAGCCTTGTCTTTTTCAAATTTTATTACATATGTTTCAACATCAATTCCACCGATGTTAATTTTTTTAAACTCAGTGATTTGTCCCACACCATGCTTTGGGTATACAATATAATCCTTTATTTTATATTCTCTCTTTTCTGTCTCTTGTTTTTTTACTTTTTTTATTTCTGGCTTTATTTCATTACTTTTTGAAATTCTAAGATTATCTGATTTTGTATCTAATTTTGTTTCAATTTTATTTTGTTGTTTTTTTATATTACTTTTTTTGATTTTAGATTTTATTATTTTCTTTGATTTCTTTAATAAAACTTTATTTGGTTTTATTTTTTTTTTTTTAACTTTTTTGTTTGTTTTTTTTTTAAATGTTTTCTTTAAAATATTTTTTAAACTTATCTTGCTCATCTTTATATTTTTCATGATCCGCGGGAGGATCTTTTTTTTCAGTTATATTTGGCCAGATCTCAGAATACTTTTTATTCAATTCTAGCCACTTCTCGCTTCCAGGTTCTGTATCAGCTTTGATTGCATCAACAGGACATTCTGGTTCACAAACGCCACAATCTATACACTCATCAGGCCTAATTACAAGCATATTTTTTCCTTCATAGAAACAATCCACTGGACATACATCAACACAATCCATTAACTTACACTTAATACAATTTTGATTTACTATATATGTCATTACGAATATTCTTTTTTGATTTTAGTTTTAATATTACCCATTACATCACTGTCTATATATAATAAACCTGCAAGTTTCCTCATTAAACTTGTCTCATATATATCTACTTCATTATTTGAATAAATTATTCTCCATAAATTCTCTACAATCTCAATTTTTTTTTGATTATCCATTTTTTTAACTTCTTTTGTAAAATCCAAGATTTGATTTGAGTCTTCTTCGATTTTTTTTCCTTTTGCTAAAATTTCGTTTATATCTTCATATTTTGCACCAATTTTAATTAAGGTTTGTTTAATAATTTCAGACTCTTTATTTGAGTAGTCTTCATCAATTTTAGCAGCATGTATTAGTAGTGCAGCAACATTTATAAAATGCCTATTTTCATTTTTATCTAAATTTTTATTAAAAATCATTATTCTTAATTTAAATTTAAGTTTTTCAAAATTCTGAAAGGATTTTCTTTGATAGTTTTTTTATTAATTGCTTTTTTATTTAATTTTTTTGGAAAATATTTAAAAAATATTTCATCTTTTTTTTCAAAAATTTTGTAATTCATATTTTTTAAAACTTTTTTAAAACTTTCCTTATTACAACCAAGTAAATTTAACATCTCTGGTACCATCTTAATTTCTTTGTCTTTTCCTGGATTTGAATTAATTATTTGTACAAATAATCTCTCTAGAATGTCAATCCTTACATAGTAATTATCAAATTTTTCAAAACCACATAATAACATGAAGTTTTTATTTTTGAAATTACTATCTTCTAAAAAATTAAGTCCAAAAGTTGGTGGTTTTAAATTAAAGTTTTTTTGTTGGAAGTTTTTCCAAAGCAATGTCCTTAATGAAACAGCTTCAGGCTTTATAAGTCTGTGTAAAAAAACGTGATATCTTCCAAACTTTACACCCAGATCTCTTAAAATCTTTCTTTCATTTTGTTCGAGGTTTTTAAGATAATCAGAAACCTGTTCTCGCTTAAGGACCCCATTATTTTCATATAACTGATAAGCCAAAGCTTTAATCGAAGAATTTTTTTCTTTTAAATCTTTTAAATCTACAAGACTTTTTAAAATCGTCTCTATTTTATTTTTAATCCATTTTTCCAAAAAAATTATTAATTTTTGTTTTTTATCTTTTTCTAAAATATCATCTATTATCAGTTCGAAGTTTGGATTTAAATAATCTTTACCAGGTGTTAATTTTCCTATTGCAAACTTATTCCAATATATTTTAAAGTCGTCATTCAATTCGACTAAACCAGTATCAACGATAATTTGAATTCTTTTTTCAAGTTCAGGACCAACAGTTTGTCTTGCTGCTTTTTTAAGAGATTTAATATCAGTTTCTAAAGCCCCCTTTTTTAGATCTAGTTCTAATTTGAGACCATTTATTTTTCCTATAAATTGATTGTCAATCATTACCTCATTATTTTCTAAAATCTTTGTATCAAATTCCATATCTTGTTTTAAACCTCTAGCTAAAACACTTGCTCTTTTATCAATAAAGGTTTTTGTAAGTTCTTCATGCAGTCTATCTGAAAGTTTATCTTCTAATAATTTTGTTTTTTCAATCCAATAATTTTGATTTTCTATCCAATTATTTTTATTTGAAACATAAGACCAAGTTCTTACATTTGCAATTCTATTTGATAAAGAATCTACATTACCCTCTAATTTATCTAATTTAAGTAGCTGTATTCGCATAAAATCATCACTTATTTTACCTTTTTCACTATTTAAAAACTTAAATACATTTCCAATTACATCGTAATGGTTTCCATATGTTTTTTTAACAAAGTCAGGAATTTGGCAACATTCCCATAGTAAACTAAGTTTATATTTATCAAATTTTATATTTTCTAAATTTTTATCCCTTAAAAAAAATTTAAGTGCTTTTTCATCTTCACATTCATTTATTTTTCTCAACCAATCTTTATTTGGTCTTTCATCCAAAGATCTTATTAATGCTGACGGATTATCTAAATTCAAATTTGAATTTCGCCAGTAAAGAAATTGAATTTCTTCAAATCTATGGTTTTCAAGCAGATCCACCTCGTCTGCATTAATTTCTTTACATTCTCCTGTAATTCCAAAACTTCCATCGTTTAAGTATCTACCTGCTCTTCCTGCAATCTGTCCGATTTCAGACAAATTCAATTTTCTTAATTTTCTTCCATCAAACTTCTTTAAGTTTGAAAAATAAACATGATTTAAATCCATATTTATACCCATTCCAATAGCATCTGTTGCTACTAAAAAATCAACATCACCTGATTGATATAATTCAACCTGTGCATTACGTGTTTTTGGGCTTAAAGACCCCATTACAATTGCTGCACCACCTTTTTGTCTTCTTATCAGTTCTGCTATTGCGTAAACTTCCTCAGCTGAGAAAGCGATTATTGCTGTTTTACGGTTTATTCTAGAAATTTTTTTGTGACCATCATAGGAAAGTTTTGATAATCTATTTCTATTTATAAAATCTATATCATCATCTAATTTAGAAATTATATTTTTAATTGTATTTGATCCCATAAACATTGTTAATTTTGTCCCTCTCATATTGATTAATCTGTCAGTAAATATGTGTCCACGTTCATGGTCAGCACACATCTGAATTTCATCAACACCCACAAAATCTAGATTTTTATCTATTGGCATTGATTCAACAGTACATAAGAAATACTTTGCATTAGGTGGAATAATTTTTTCTTCTCCAGTGATCAGAGCAACTTTATCTATACTTATTTGTTTGATAACTTTGTCATAAACTTCTCGCGCTAGTAATCTTAGAGGAAACCCAATCATCCCACTGTCAAAAGAAAGCATTGTTTCAATAGCTAAATGAGTTTTCCCAGTATTAGTTGGTCCAAGTACAGCATTTATTTTATTCTTAATCATTTCTATCTTTGGTATATATTTATTTTTACCTACCAGATATTGTTAGTGCTAAAGAACAAAAATAGACTAAAACATGACCGAATCAGATGATAAAAAGTTCTCATTTTACAAAAAATTAAGTTTAGTCTAGCACAATTATAATTGTTTATATAATATTTATTATAAAAACATGAGACTTAGATTTTATAAGCATCAAAATTATAAAATTCTAATTTTTAATTTTTAATATCTTCCAAACACCAGAAGCAGATGTTATAATTTTATTATTGCATTTTAACTCACAAAATAAAAAAATAAGCGTCTTAGTTTTTTTTAGAATTTTCACATTTCCAATAATTTCATCACCAATTTTAGATGCTCCTATGAATTTTAAATCTAAAGAAATCGTTACACATGGTGAATTTTCTGCTGATCTATGAGCCGCAGTACCAGCGCCTGCATCCACTAATGCTGATAAATAACCTCCATGAGTAATTCCTGCAGCGTTAAGATGATTTTCATTTATAGTAGATTTAAATTCATATTCATAGTCAGATATGTTTCTAAATAAAACACCTCCATTATGCATCATAAAACCTGGTTTTAAACTAATTTGTTCGAATTTGTCAGACATATTTTTTTTATAATATAAAAGTTAAAATTAATAAAATTATAAAAATAATTATAAAAAAATATATTACTGACATTTGTAGGGACGATTTAAAAAGCCAATTTATCATTTTTCTCCTTATATGGTGCGCCTGCTAGGAGTCGAACCCAGAGCCTCCTGGTCCGTAGCCAAGCGCTCTATCCAGTTGAGCTACAGGCGCATTTTATAATTTTATTTAATTATATTATAAGTAATTTTTAGTGTATTTTGTAAAGAAGACAAATTTAAATTTTATGAAAAAACAATTAAATGAGGTAGTTATAGCTGGAGCAGTAAGAACACCAATAGGCGCGTACAAAGGTGTTTTTAAAGATATTAAAGCTCATACACTTGGTTCGGTTGTAATTAAAGAGGTTCTTAAAAGAAGTAATATCTTACAAGATGAAGTTGATGAGGTAATTATGGGGCAAGTTTTGACTGCAGGTTCTGGTCAAAATCCTGCAAGACAAGCTGCTGTAAGTGCAAATATTCCTATTTCAAAGCCTGCTCACATCGTAAATCAAGTTTGTGGATCAGGGTTACGAGCTGTAATTTCTGGATATCAATCGATAAAATTAGGAGAAGCAAAAAAAATTATTGCAGGTGGTCAAGAAAATATGTCAATGGCACCGCATTCAATTCTTTTTAGATATGAAAAAAAAATTTCCGAAGATAAATTAGTGGACACAATGATTTATGACGGTTTAATTGATGCATTTAATAGTTATCACATGGGTGTAACAGCAGAAAATGTTGCAAAAAAATTTAATATAACAAGAGAAATTCAAGATAAGTTTGCTTTAAACTCACAAATTAAAACTCATATTGCAATTGAAAAAAATAAATTTAATGAGGAAATAGTCACAATTTATCTTAATGGAAATTCAATTAAAAAAGATGAGCATCCTAGAATAAATTTAGATATTTCTGATTTAAAAAAACTTAAAACTGTCTTTAAAGATAATGGAACAGTTACACCAGGTAACTCATCTGGAATTAATGATGGAGCAGCAGCATTATTACTGATGACAAAAGATGAAGCAGAAAAAAAATCTATTGAGCCATTTGCAAAAATAATATCATGGGCTGCGGTAGGTGTTGAACCTTCACTTATGGGACTAGGACCTATTGGAGCTGTCAATGAGGCTATCAAAAAAGCTAATTGGAAAATAGATGAAATAGATCTTTTTGAAATTAATGAGGCATTCGCAGCACAAAGTATTGCCGTAATAAATGAACTTAAAATTGACAAAAATAAAGTTAATGTAAATGGCGGTGCTATTGCTTTAGGTCATCCTATTGGAGCTTCTGGAGCAAGAATTTTAGTTACTCTTTTACATGAAATGAAAAAACAAAATAAAAAAAAAGGATGTGCCACTTTATGTATTGGTGGTGGAATGGGTATAGCTCTCTGTGTTGAAAGAGATTAAGAATTTACTTTCTTGTATTTTTCTTCCAACAAAATTTTTTGTATCCAAACTTTAGCATCTATATAGTTACTAACTTTTGGTTGAATAAGGGTATTTAATAATTTTTTTAACATTTAAATATTATCAAATTTAAGAATGTCCAAAAATTGATCAGAATGTGTTAAAATTTGCAATTTACTTAAATTTTTTGGTGTATAACATGGTTGTATGGGTAAAAAATTATTAGTTCCTGACATTGGTGAATTTGAAAATGTCGAAGTAATTGAACTTTTAGTAAAAGAAGGTCAAGAAATAAAAAAAAATGAACCTGTAGTAACAATCGAAAGCGATAAATCGAGTGTTGAAATTCCATCTTTAATTGAGGGAAAAATAGAAAAAATTGAAGTCAAAGTAGGAGATAAAGTTTCAAAAGATGATTTACTTTTAACTATCTCAAATAACAATGAAGTTTCTCCTGAAGCGCAGGAAGTTCCAAAAAATACAGAAAATTTAATTCAAGAGGCTGAAACTTCATTAAAAAAATCCCAAGAACAACAATCTTCAAAATCTGAAATTAGATATCCAAATAAAGAATTAGAACAAAAAAAAGAAGGACTAAGAAGCTATCAAAAGTTAAATGATAAAATTAAAACACTAAATAAAAATGATATTGACCCACAAGAAACAAGCGAGTGGCTAGACTCCTTATCATCAGTTATTGAAAAGGATGGTGACCAAAGAGCTCATTTCCTGATCAAGGAGTTAATTAACAAAGCATACACTGCAGGAGTGAATATTCCATATACACAGAATACTCCTTACATTAATACAATTCCCGTAAATGAGGAGAGGAAGTCTAATGGAGATCAAAATATAGAAAGAAGAATTAGGTCATTGATTAGATGGAATTCGGCTGCAATGGTAGTTAGGGCAAATAAAAAATATCCTGAACTTGGAGGACATATTGGAACATTTGCTTCAGCCGCAACACTTTATGATGTTGGAATGAACCATTTCTGGAGAGCAAAGAATAATAAGTTTGGAGGAGATTTGGTTTATTTTCAAGGTCATAGCGCACCTGGAATGTACGCGAGAGCTTTTCTCGAGGGAAGGTTGAATGAGAAACAATTAGATAGTTTTAGACAGGAAGTAAATCCTGGAGGGTTATCTTCTTATCCACATCCGTGGTTGATGCCAAACTTTTGGCAATTTCCGACAGTATCCATGGGATTAGGTCCAATGCTTGCAATTTATCAAGCAAGATTTATGAAATATTTAATAAATAGAGGCTTAATAAAAGATGAAGGAAGAAAAGTTTGGGCATTTTTAGGAGATGGTGAAATGGATGAGCCCGAGTCTTTGGGTGCGATTGGTTTAGCTGCAAGAGAAAAATTAGACAATTTAATATTTGTAATAAATTGTAATTTACAGAGACTAGATGGTCCAGTTAGAGGGAATGGAAAAATAATTCAAGAACTAGAGGGAATTTTCAGAGGCGCAGGGTGGAATGTCATTAAAGTTATTTGGGGATCTTATTGGGACTCTTTACTCTTAAACGATAGCACAGGACATTTAGTTAAAACTATGAATGAAACAGTTGATGGAGAATATCAGGCAATGAAAGCAAGAGACGGTGCCTATGTGAGAGAAAAGTTTTTTGGAAAATATCCAGAAACAAGAGAATTAGTATCAAGTCTCTCTGACAAAGATATTTGGAGATTAAATAGAGGTGGTCATGATCCTCACAAAGTTTTTGCTGCTTATGATAAGGCATCAAAAAATCTTGGTAGTCCTACTGTAATAATTGCAAAAACTATCAAAGGATATGGAATGGGAAAAGGGGGAGAAAGTGTAAATACAACACACCAAACTAAAAAATTAGATATTGAAGACTTGATGTATTACAGAGACAGATTTGATGTACCACTTACAAATGAACAAGTGAGAAATGTTGAATATTATAAACCTGATCAAAATTCAGCTGAGATAAAATATATTAAAGAGAGAAGACTTCAACTTGGTGGGTTTATTCCTGAGAGAACCACCTACGCAAATTCCATTAAAACACCGCCTAAAAATATTTTTGATAATATGAAAGAGTCTACAGGTAAAAAGGAGATGTCTACAACAATGGCCTTAGTCAGAATGTTAACAAGTCTTCTTAGAGATAAAAATGTTGCACCAAGACTTGTTCCAATTATTCCTGATGAAGCGAGAACTTTTGGTATGGAGGGATTTTTTCAAAAAGTTGGTATTTATGCTCACGAGGGACAAAAGTATGAGCCAGAAGACTCGGCACAATTAAGTTCGTACAAAGAAGAAAAAAGTGGTCAAGTTCTAGAAGAAGGCATAACAGAGGCAGGAGCTATGTCATCATGGATTGCTGCTGGAACATCGTATACCAATCATGATATTGAAATGATCCCAATTTATTTGTTTTATTCAATGTTTGGTTTCCAAAGGATAGGAGATTTTGCATGGGCAGGTGCTGATAGTCAATCTCGAGGGTTTTTAATAGGAGCAACTGCTGGAAGAACTACTCTTGCCGGGGAAGGACTACAGCATCAAGATGGTCATAGCCATTTATTGGCCTCAACAATTCCAAACTGTATTTCATATGATCCAACTTTTCATTATGAGTTAGCAGTAATTTTTAGAGAAGGATTGAGAAGAATGCATGAAAAAAAGGAAAATATTTTTTATTACATCACAACTATGAATGAAAAATACTCTCATCCAAAAATTCCTGATGATAAAAAATGTGAAGAAGGCATTCTAAAAGGAATGTATAAAATTAGAGAATTTAATAAATATAAAAAAACTAAAATCCAATTTTTAGGATCAGGCACAATTTTAAGAGAAATGATAGCTGGTGCTAATATTTTACAAAAAGAATATCAAATTGATAGTGAAGTTTGGAGCGTAACTAGTTTTAACGAATTAAGGAGAGATGGTTTAGAGGTCGAAAGGTATAATTTATTAAATCCTGAAAAAGAAGCAAAAAAATCATATGTTGAAAGCTGTTTAGGCAAAACTGAAGGTCCAATTTTGGCTGCATCAGATTATATGAGAATGAATTCAGACCAAATTAGACCTTATATTAACAAGAGCTTTTACTCTTTAGGAACAGATGGATTTGGTCGAAGTGATACAAGAAAAAATTTGAGGAAGTTTTTTGAGGTTGATAAAGAACATGTCGTTGCATATGGACTAAGTGTTTTAGCTAAGGAACAACTAATTGCCTCTAAATATGCTGAAGAAGCAATAAAGAAGTATCAAATAGATAAGGATAAACCAATGCCGACAAAATTATAATGTCAAAGAAAGATATAAAAGTTCCAAATATTGGTGAGTTTAAAGACGTGGAGGTAATTGAAGTTTTGATTAAAAAAGGTCAAAAAATAAAAAAGAATGATCCACTAATAACTATTGAAAGCGATAAATCAAGTGTGGAAATACCATCATCTGATAATGGAACTATAATTTCTTTAAATGTTAAAATAGGAGATAAGGTATCAGAAGGTGATAAAATTATTGAAATTGAAAGTGAGAAAGAAATAAAAGAAACAAGTGCTCAAGAATTTCTAAAAAATCAATTACAGAAAGAAATAAAAAAAAATGACGTAAAAAAAAGTAATGAGTCTAGAAATATAATAGTCGAAGATTTCTCTGCAAAAGCTTCTGCATCACCAAAAGTTAGAAAATTTGCAAGAGAACTTGGAGTCGATATCAATAAAGTTCCTGGTAGCGAAAGACAAGGTAGGGTTACTGAAAGTGATGTGAAGTTATTTGTTGCAACTAAATCTGATAAAAGTTTCAAATATCAAAATAAAACTGAACAAAAGATTGAACAAGAGTATTCTCATTCAGATTTCGGAGAAGTAGATATTAAAGACATCCCTAGAGTAAAAAAGTTGTCATCTAAATATTTAATGAATTCTTGGACAAAAATTCCTCATGTAACTAATCATGATGAAGCTGATATAACCGAATTAGAGGAATTTAGAACTTCTCTTACGGACATATATACTGGTGAGAAAAAAAAAATTACTCCATTAGCTTTCATCGTAAAAGCATTAACAACATCATTAAAAAAATTTCCAAATTTTAATACCTCAATCGATGAAATTGAAAACGGTAAAATGACTGTTAAAAGGTATTATCATGTTGGTATAGCAGTGGATACTCCTCATGGTTTGATGGTTCCTAAATTAAGAAATGCAGAAAATAAAAATATTTCTTTAATAAGTGCAGAATTAAAAAAAATAAGTCAGCAATGTAGAGATCTTAAAATTGATAAAAAAGAGTTATTTGGAGGTTCTATGACTATAACTAGCCTAGGGGGAATTGGTGGATCTTTTTTTACTCCAATTATAAATTATCCTGAGGTTGCTATTTTAGGAGTAGGTAGAGCTGAAAAAAAACAAGTATTCATGGATGGAAAATTTGTAACGCGCACTATGTTGCCACTTTCCCTATCTTACGATCATAGAATTATTGATGGTGCAGAGGCAGCTCGATTTAATAATGATTTGAAAGAAAATTTAGGTAAAAACTTTGCATATAAACTAGCTGTATAAATTTTGTTAATTAATTAGTATTAATCTTAGATGATAGAAAATATAAAAATTTTACAAAAAGAATTAAATATTCAGTTCAGTGATAAAGTTGAAGATAATTTTCCTTTGATATGGTTAAGAGATCATGCAAAAGATGAGTTAAATTGGGACGAGAGATCAAATCAAAGAAAAACTTTTACAGCACGAATAGACTCAAATTTGCGAATTAAGGAAGCAATTATTTTAGAAAACGGTAAATCACTCAGTATCTTGTGGTCTGATTTAAATTCTGCAATAAAATATTCTCACGATTTTTTAAGAGAGAACATATTCAGTCAAAAAACAAATGCATCAAATTTAAAATTATGGAAGAGTGACGATATAAATGTAAAGACTTTTATTGATTATGAGTTAGCCACATCAAAAAAAGGTTTCAAGATTTTCTTAAAAAAATTATATGATTATGGTTTTTGTGTAATTAAAGATTGCAAAAAAGAGTTAAATACCGTCGAAAAAATTGCAAAAAAAATTGGTTACGTTAGACAATCAATTTTTGGAGGACTATGGAGTTTTGAGTCTAATGAAAATATGGCAGACAGCGCCTATACTTCGGAGGAATTGAGACCTCATACTGATGCTACATATAGCAATGACGCACCAGGACTTCAGTTGCTTTTATGCTGTCACTATAATGCTCAAGGAGGAGAATCTATTATGGTTGATGGATTTAAAATTGCAGATGTTATTAAAAAAGAGCATAAAGATTTATTTGATATTCTTTCAACTGTAGAGGTTCCAGGAAATTACGTAGGTGATGGAGTTTTTTTAGAGTCTAAAAGACCTATCTTCAAACTCAATTCAAACAAAGAAATTGTTCAAGTGAGTTTCAATAACTATGATCGAGCAGCGTTTAGGCTAGAAAACGATTTAATGATAAAATTTTATGAGGCAATAAAAAAATTTGATTTAATGGCTAATCACCATGATTTTCAATGGAAGTACGTATTAAAACCAGGAGAACTACTAATTTTTAATAATTGGAGAATTTTACATGGTAGAAAAGCTTTTAAAGGATCAAGAAAAATGTCAGGCTGTTATATTAATAAAGAGGATTTCGATAGTGTGTGTAAAATTAATAATATAATTTAAACCTTGAGGTTTAAATTTTTATTATGAGCAAATCTTTTTCAATATTTTGTGCGCTGATAACCACATTTATCTGGGGAACAGCGTTTATTGCCCAAGATACTGGAATGGACAATATTGGGCCCTTGACATTTAATGCCTCCAGATTTGTTGTTGGATTTATTGTGATAGTTCCTTTTGCATTTATATTTGAGCGGCATAAAATAAAAAAAGAGATTCAATCTAACAAGTACATATTTTTTAAATTATTAATAATAATGGGTGTTTCACTTTTTTTAGGAACAGCATTGCAGCAAGCATCTTTAAAATACACAAATGTTGCAAACGCAGCCTTCTTTACCGTTTTTTATGTTCCATTAGTTCCAATATTATTATTTATTATTTACTCCAAAAAAGTTCATTGGAGTATATGGCCCTCAATTCTTCTATGCATTTATGGTGTTTATTTATTGAGTAATTTTGCTGACTCTCAAGTAATGCTTGGTGATGGATTAGTGATTTTATGTTCTTTATTTTGGGCCTTTCATATTATTTTTGCAGGAAAATTTATGGAAATATTTGATATACCAATTTTCTATGCAGCAGTGCAAGCTTTAGTAGTAGCAAGTTTATCAATCATCTTTGCTTTATTATTTGAGGAAATAAATTTCTCTAATATCATTTTAGAAAGTACATCAATAATTTATGCAGGAGCTTTATCTGGAGGTATAGCTTTTACCTTACAAATGTTTGCGCAAAAAAATATTG